>CAYQMQ010000526.1:0-1504 GCA_964418395.1 uncultured Actinomycetota bacterium | reverse complement strand
GTGCGCCCCGCCGGCCGATCCGGCCCCCGCCCACGAGCTGATCGCCGCCGCCTGCGACGGCCGGCTCGACGCCGTGGTGGCCACCAGCGCCCCGGCGGTGCACAACCTGTTCGCGCTGGCCGAGCAGGCCGGGCGCCGCGACGCGCTGCGGCGCGCGCTGTGCGACTCGCTGGCGGCCGCCGCGGTCGGGCCCGTCACCGCGGCGGCGTTCGAAGTCCACGGCGCCCCGGTGGTGGTCATGCCCCACCGGGCGCGGTCGGCGGAGCTGGTCCGGGCCGTGGAGGCCTGGCACCAGCGGCGCCTCGAGCCCGGTTCGCCGGCGCCCGCCGCGTGCCCCGCGCCGGTGCGCCTCGACCCGGTGCGGGGCGTGGCCGAGCTGCCCGACCGCCGCGTGACGCTGGCGGCGCGCGAGTTCGCGGTGCTGGCGGCGCTGGTGCGCCGCCCCGGCGTGGTGTGCCCGCCGGAGCTGTTGGCCCGCGAAGGCTGGGGCCATCGCGATCGCGGCGACGCCGCCCAGGTGCGCACCCAGATCGCGCGGGTGCGGGCCCGGCTGGGGCCGACCGGCTCGGCGATCACCACCGTGCGCCAGGTGGGCTACCGCTACGACCCCGCCGACGTGCCGGTCCGCGTCAACTCCCGTCCATGAGCCGGCCGGCGTCGCGGCGCACCGGCTCGCTCACCGCGCTTGTGCCGCCCAGCAGATAGCCGCCGGCCAGCGGGCTGTCGCCGAGCAGGGTGGCCACCGGGCCCGCCGCGGACAGGTCCGACGACGGGACCAACACCACCACGCCGTCGACGCGAGCGGCGAAGGCCCCGGCGGCCAGCGCGTCGGGGAAGGCCTCGCCGCTGGCGAGCACGGCGGTGTCACGGCCGGTGCGGTCGAGCGCCTCGCCGGCGACCTGCGCCGAGGTCGCCCAGCGCGTGGCCCCGCCCAGCCGGGCGACGTCGTAGCCGTCGGCCACGAGCCGGTCGAGCACCGACTCGGCGATCACGCCCGTGCCGCCCACCAGCGTCACGCGAGTGGGCTGGAGCTCGGCGAGCGCCTCCCGGGTGGCGGCTGGGATCCTGTCGGTGAGCCCGAGCAGGGTGGGCACGGGCCGGTCGCCGGCAGCCAGCGCGCCGGCGGCCAGGGCGTCGGCCCAGTCGGTGCCCAGCGCCAACACGACCTCGTCCACGCCGCCGTCGGCGGTGGCGGTCTCGGCGACGACGCGCGCCGCGTCGGCCGCCGTGGCGAACCGCTCCGAGCCGGCCACCCGCGCCACGTTGATGCCGCGCTGCTCCACCGCGTCGACCACCGACTCCTCGATCGCCGCCTCGCCGCCCATCACCGTGGCCGACGCCGGGGCGAGGTCGTCGAGGACGGCGGCCGCCGCGGGGGCGAGCTCGTGGCTCGGGGTCAGCACCAGCGGCGCGTCGCGCACGTTGGCCAGCGCCGCGGCGGCCAGCGCATCGGCGAACGCATCGGCGCGGGCCAGCACCACGTGGTCGGCCCCGTCCGGCCAGC
>CAYQMQ010000525.1:0-1505 GCA_964418395.1 uncultured Actinomycetota bacterium | reverse complement strand
CGTACAACGCACGCTGAAGGCGCGCTCTTCCGCGGTGGAGCCGGCTCATGACCGTCCCGACCGGCGTGTCCATGATCTCGGCGATCTCGGCGTAACGGAAGCCTTCCACGTCGGCGAGATAGACGGCCATGCGGAAGTTCTCGGGCAGCTCGGCTAGCGCCTGGCGGACCTCCTCGTCGGTGAGCCGGTCGAGGACCTCGCGCTCGGCGGCCTTGGTGGTGCTGGCGGTGAGCCGGTCGAACAACGAGAACGTCGCGTCGTCGCCCTCGTCGTCGTTGCCCTGATCGGCAGCGACCTCCTGGGGGCGCCGCTGCGTCTTGCGCCACCGGCTGATGAACGTGGTCGACAGGATCCGGTAGAGCCACGCGCGCAGGTTCGTGCCCGGCTCGTACTGGTGGAAGCTGGAGTAGGCACGCGTCATCGCGTCCTGGACCAGGTCCTCGGCCTCGGTGCGGTCGTGGGTGTAGCGCACCGCGGCGCTGTACAGCGCGTCGAGATGCGGCAGGACCTCCTCGGCGAAGCGCTCGCGGCGCTCGTCGTCCGTCATCTCCCGGCGCACCGGGGAGCCGGTTTCTCTGGCGCCGGCCCCATCAACTTCGGACACGCCTGCCTCCTGCTCGCGACTCGGCAAGCGAGTCTAACGCCGTGCCGGGACTATCGAGGCCCTCGCTTGCAAACTCCACAGTTCGTCTTAGTTCGTCTTGACACGTGTATATACCCGTAGTGCATCCTTGTGTCATGTCACGGCGACGCCACGAGAAGGTCGACGACGAACTGGCGGACTGGCTGGCCGAGCTCGGCGAGCCGGCACCGGACGAAGACACAGCGGCCGGCCCGGCGGCCGCTTCCGCCAGCGCGGACCATCCCACCGTCCCGCCAGACCATCCCACCGTCCCAACAGACCATCCCACCGTCCCAACCCCTTCCCAGGGGTTGCTGGAGCCGCCGACGGGCGACCACGCCACGAACACCGCCTGGCCGCCCGACCCGGCAGCCGACCTCGGCCGGGGTGAGGACAACCCCGAGCGCAGCAGCCGACGGCTGTGGCTGCTGGCCGGGCTGCCCTGGCTGGTGATGGCGGCGATCGCGCTGGCCGCGTGGGTGGATGTGGGCGCCACCGACGAGCCCGATCCCGAGGCTGATCCCGCGTCCGGCTCGGCGACGGCCGACGACGGCGACGGCGGCACCGGCTCGCCGGGCGCCGTCCAGTCACCCGACGGCGAGTCGGCCGCAACGACCGCGCTCAGCGCTTCCGCGGCATCCGCCGGGCCGGCCAGCGCGGGCGAGTTCCCTTCTGGTGAGCTCGCCGCGGCGGCCGAGACGGCGGTGCGCACCGTCGGAGCCCGCCAGCTGGGCGAAGTGGATGACGCGGCGGTGCACGTCGGCTACGCCCGGGCGACGGAGACGTCCCCGCTCGGGGACGGCGCGGTGGTGACCGTCGCGGCGCTCGTGCGCCGCGCCACCGACGGCGAGTGGAGCGAGCCGGACCCGCTCCGGTTCGCGGT
>CAYQMQ010000524.1:0-1507 GCA_964418395.1 uncultured Actinomycetota bacterium | reverse complement strand
CTTGACGGGCGAGGAGGTGGCCCCGATGGGCAAAGGCGCCGGCGTGCGCCTGACCGGCCGGGACGACGGGTTTCGCGTCGAGCCGCTCGCGGCGCCCTCGGTCGAGCTTCGCGGCCACTGATGAGCCGGGTTTCGTCGCGGCTGCCGAGGACTCTCTACGATGAGAGAGCGTGCAGCCCCAGCGAGTGGGCCCGGCGTGCTGTCGGGGCGGCGCGCCGGCACCCGACACCGAAGCCGCCCCGTCCGAGGTGATCGACCATCTCTGCCATCGTCGCAGCGCATGGACGTTTTGACCCCGCTGAGGGGCATCGCATGCTCGACCGGCTCACCCACCGGGGGCCGGATGGGGAAGGCACGCAGACAGTGGGTTCCGCGTGGTTGGGTCATCGCCGTCTGGCGATCGTGGACCTCGAGGGTGGGGGCCAGCCGCTGTTCGAGCCCGACCGCCGCCTGTGGCTCGTCGGCGACGGAGAGGTCTACAACCACCGCCGGCTGCGCGAGCGCCTCGAGGCGCAGGGGCGCACCTTTCGTACCGACTCCGACCACGAGACCGCGGTGCACGTCCTCGACGCCGACGGCCCCGAGGGGCTCTCGCGCCTGTGGGGCATGTTCGCCTTCGTGCTGGCCGGTGCCGACGGCCGGTTCA
This sequence comes from uncultured Actinomycetota bacterium, assembly GCA_964418395.1. Classification (GTDB taxonomy): domain Bacteria; phylum Actinomycetota; class Nitriliruptoria; order Euzebyales; family Egibacteraceae; genus QS-5-72-10. Next base: position 861 of record CAYQMQ010000524.1, on the reverse strand, counting down.
TCGCCGGGCGCGACACCTTCGGCATCGCGCCCTTGTACTGGGTGCGCGACGAGGACACGGTGATCTTCGCCAGCGAGCTGAAGGCGTTCGATCCGGAGCGCCGGCCGAACGTCGAACCGTTCCCGCCCGGCCACACGTGGACACCGGGAGACGGGCTGCAACAGTTCCGCGGCTTGCCGGAGCGCCGGCCTCCGCAGGTGGCCGAGCTGATCGGCGGCACCGAGAACGATGACGAGCCCCCCGCCGAGGTGCTCACCGCGATCCGCGACCAGCTCATCACCGCCGTGGACCGCAGCATGCGCGCCGAAGTGCCGGTCGGAGCGCTGCTGTCCGGCGGGCTCGACTCGAGCCTGGTCACCACGATCGCGGCCCGCCTGGCCCGCGAGCAGGGCTGGACGCTGCCGACGTTCTCGGTGGGCACGGCGGGCAGCGCCGACCTCGAAGCGGCGCGACGCGTGGCCGAGGCCGCCGGCACCGACCATCACGAGCGTGTGTACACCCCCGACGAGCTCATCGACTGGGTGCCGGAGGTCATCGGCGTCATCGAGTCGTTCGACCCCCACCTGGTGCACAGCTCGGTGCCGAACCTGTTGGTGTCCAAGCTGGCGGCCCGCCACGTGAAGGTGGTGCTCATCGGGGAAGGCGCCGACGAGCTGTTCGCCGGCTACGAGCACTACGGCGAGATCGACAGCCACGAGGAGCTGCACGACGAGCTGTTGAACACCATTCGGGGCCTGCACAACCTCGGTCTGCAGCGTGTCGACCGGGTCGCGGGCGCGAACAGCATCGAATCGCGTCTGCCGTTTCTGGACTTCGACGTCGTCGAGCTCGGCTTGGGTCTGCCGGCCCAGTGGAAGCTCA
>CAYQMQ010000523.1:0-1514 GCA_964418395.1 uncultured Actinomycetota bacterium | reverse complement strand
ACGGCCTCGCCGGTGACCTCCGGGCCGATGCCGTCACCGGGGATCAGCGCCACGCATGCGTCGGCCACGTCGTGTACCACCTCCGTGCGCTCGGGCTGCCGCCACGGCCCCGCGACCGTGGGCCGTCGGGCAGTCTATCCCGGCGCCGTGGATCCGCGGGCGCGGCCGTGTGGCTCCAGCCCCTCAGCGCGCAGCCGCCGGCGCAGGCCCGCCACACCGTCGAAGTGGTGGGCGCGCAGGCCCGCGCGCTCGGCGGCGGCGCAGTTGCTCTGGCGATCGTCGACCAGCAGGCACCGCTCGGGCGGGTGGCCGACCTGAGCGACGAGCCGCTCGAAGAAGGCGGGGTCGGGTTTGCACACGCCCTCGCGACAGCTGACCGTGACCCCGTCGAGCTGCTCGGCGAGCCCGAACCGGTCCAACACCTCGTCGATCCACTCCGGGTAGTTGCTGGCCACCCAGCGGATGACCCGGCCCTCGAGCTCGGCGAGCAGCTCGTGCATCCCCGGCACCAGGGCATACCCCCGCCACCGGGCCCGGGTGAACGCCTCGTGGTCGAAGGCCGCGCCGGGCAGCACCCGCGCGACGAACTCGGCTTCCGAAATGCGCCCGGATTCGAACGCCGGCCAGGCGTCGGGGTCGCGCCGGGCGAGCAGCTCGGCCAGCGGCATGCCGGCGCCGGCCTCGAGCGCCTCGCGGAACGGGTCGACGACGAGCGTGTCCATCAGATCGAAGCACACCACGCGCACCATGGGGCGAGTGTGCCGCGTCCGCCCCGGCATGTGGCCCTTGGCCCCGGCGCGAGTTTGCGTTGCAATCGGATCCGGTGCCGACGAGCAGGCCGCCGTCTGGCAGGATTGGCGACGAAGGGATGCCCGTGACCATGGTTTTGCACGGCACTGCCACCACCCTCCGGCCTGCCACGGAGGACGACACCGCCACGTTCGCGGCGATCCTCGCGGAGCCGGAGGTGGCGCAGTGGTGGCCACGGTACGACGAGGAGCGGATCCGCAAGGATCTGCTCGGCGGGGCCGACGCCACATGCTTCGCGGTGGAGTGCGACAACGAGGTGGTCGGCGCGATCCTGTACGTCGAAGAGCCGTCACCGAACTACCGCCACGCCACCATCGACGTGTTCTTGCACCCGGGCTGGCACGGCAAGGGGTTGGGCACCGACGCCGTCCGCACAGTGGCCCGTCACCTGGTCCACGACCGTGGGCACCATCGACTGGCGATCGACCCGGCCGCCGAGAACACCGCGGCCATCCGCACTTACGAGCGGGTCGGTTTCAAGCGCGTCGGCGTGCTGCGCGAGTACGAGCGCGGGGCCGACGGGGACTGGCACGACTGCCTGTTGATGGACCTGCTCAAACGCGAGCTGGAATAGCGGCCGCTGGCGTGCTCAGGCGGTAACGTTGCTGGTCCGCGACCCGAGTGGGGGGCCGCACGAGGAGGCGTCCGTGACGGAGTGGATGACGGTGAAGGTCGTGCTGACCGGCCGGCCGGACGAGCCGCTG
>CAYQMQ010000522.1:0-1520 GCA_964418395.1 uncultured Actinomycetota bacterium | reverse complement strand
CGCGTGGACGGCGCCCTGAACGAGTGCAACGACCTGCCGCCGCTGACCCCTGAGGACACCGCGGCGTTCGCCGAGCAGCTGATGGACGAGCGCGCTCGCGCGCAGGTCGCCGACGGCGGCGAGGCCGACTTCGCCGTCAGCCTGCGCGGCGTGGGCCGGTTCCGCGCGGCGGTCTTCCGCCAGCGGGGCTCGATCGGCATCGTGTTGCGCCACGTCCAGGAGGGCGTGCCGCCGTTCGAGGAGCTCGGCCTGCCGCCCGCCGTGCGGGCGCTGTCGGAGGAGCACCGCGGCCTGGCGCTGGTCACCGGCCCCACCGGCTCGGGCAAGACCACCACGACCGCGGCGATGCTCTCCCACATCAACCACACCCGCCGCTGCCACATCGTGACCGTCGAAGACCCGATCGAGATCCTGCACCCCGACGACCTCGCGATCGTCGACCAGCGCGAGGTGGGGGTGGACACCGAGACGTTCGCCACCGCGCTGCGCTCCATCGCCCGCCAGGACCCCGACGTGATCTTCATCGGCGAGATGCGCGACCTCGAGACGGTCAACGCGGCGCTGCAGGCCGCCGAGACGGGGCACTTCGTCCTGTCGACGCTGCACACCACCGACGCCACCGAGACCGTCAACCGCATCATCGACCTGTACCCGCCGCACCAGCAGCACCAGGCGCGGCTGTCGCTGGCGAACTCGCTGAAGGGCGTGGTGTGCCAGCGGCTGCTGCCCGGCGTGGACGAGGGCCGGGTGGCCGCGATCGAGGCGATGGTGATGACCACGCGGCTGCGGGAGTTCGTGTTGGACCCCGACAAGATGGGCCAGATCCCCGACGCCATCGCCGAGGGCACCTACTACGGCATGCAGACCTTCGACCAGCACCTGCTCGAGCTCTACCGCCAGGGCCGGGTGACGCTGCGGGACGCGATGAACACCTCCTCGAGCCCGCAGGACTTCCGCATCGCGGTGCGCGCCGCCGGGCTGCAGGCCTAGCGCGGCACACTCGCCCCGGCGCGGCGGCCGACGGCGGGCGCTGACCCCGGCGTCGTCGTCGACTACCGTGTCGGGGCTATGGCCGATGTGACCCTCACCGCGCAACAGGAGCGTGCCCTGGGCGAGATCGTCGCGGTGTATCCGATCGCCGACGAGCTCGGTCGGCGGTTCGCGGACGCGGGGGAAGAGCTGCACCTCGTCGGCGGGACGGTGCGGGACACGCTGTTGGGACGTCATCACGAGGATCTGGACTTCGCCACGTCGGCGCCGCCGGAGACCACCCAGCGGCTGGTGAGCGGATGGGCCGACCACGTGTGGCTGACCGGCGCGCGGTTCGGCACGGTCAGCGCCAGCAAAGACGGGTGGAAGCTGGAGATCACCACCTACCGCTCGGACCGCTACGCGGAGGGCTCGCGCCATCCGGAGGTGACCTTCGCCGGCGACATCGACGCCGACCTCGCCCGGCGCGACTTCACCGTCAACGCCATGGCGGTGCGCCTGCCCGACCACCGGTTCGTGGACCCGTTCGG
>CAYQMQ010000521.1:0-1542 GCA_964418395.1 uncultured Actinomycetota bacterium | reverse complement strand
TGGGCGTCGATCCCTCCCCGTCGCTGCGGACGCTGCACGAGCAGATGCTGCGCCAAGCCCCCGAGCTCGCCGCACCGCGGCCCTCCCCGGCTGACCGCGCCGAGCGCGTCAACGCACGCCGCGAGCCCCGCGGCGGGCCAGCGGGATCGCCGATGGCCGCCACACAGCTGATCGGTCGCGACGACGACGCCCGCTCGGCCGCGTCGCTGGTGACCGCCGCGACGGTGGTGACGCTGACCGGGCCCGGCGGGGTGGGCAAGACCCGGCTGGCGGAGCACGTGGCCGCGAGCGTCGCCGAGCGCTTCGCCGACGGGGTGGTGACCGTCTCGCTGGCGTCGGTGCGCGATCCCGACAACGTGGGCGCCGCCCTCGTCGCGGCGCTGGAGCTGCCGCAGCCAGGCGCCCGCCCGGCGGAGGAGACGCTGGTGGAGGGACTCGGCACCCGCCGCCTGCTGCTGTTGCTGGACAACTGCGAGCACGTCCTCGCGTCGGTGTCGCAGCTCGTCGAAGCGGTCCTGGGGCGGTGCCCGAACGTGGCGGTCCTGGCCACCTCGCGGGAGCCGCTGCGCCTTTCCGGTGAGCGGGTCTGGCAGGTCGCGCCGCTGCCGGTGCCGCCGCCGGGCGCGAACGCCGCCGAGGTCACCGAATCCGCGGCGGGGGCGCTGTTCTGCGCCCGCGCCGTCGCGGCCGAGCCCGGCTTCTCGCTCGCAGACGCCGACGCCACCGCGGTCGCCGAGCTGTGTCAACGTCTCGACGGCATGCCGCTGGCCATCGAGCTCGCCGCAGCCCGCGTGCGGGCGATGACCGCGGCCGATCTGCTCGAGCGCCTCTCCGACCGCTTCTCGGTGCTGACCGGCGGGCCGCACCACGAGGGCGGCCGTCACCAGACCCTGCAGGCGGTGGTGGCGTGGTCCTATGACCTGCTGACCGAGTCCGAGGCGCGGCTGTTCGACCGGCTGTCGGTGTTCGCGGGGCTGTTCACGCTCGAAGCCGCCGAGCAGGTCGGGGCCGGCGGCGGGCTGGGCCCCGGCACGGTCGCCGGCGTGCTCGCCGAGCTCACGGACAAGTCGATGGTGGCGATCGAGCGCGGCGGCGCGGTGCGGTACCGGCTGTTGGACACGCTGCGGGACTTCGCCGCCACCCGCCTCGCCGAGCGCGGTGACACCGACGCCTACCGCCGCGCGCATGCCGACTATCACGTGGCGTTGGTCGAGGAGCTCGGCCCGCAGGTGCGCGGAGCCAACGAGGCGGCCGCGGTCGCCGAGATCGACGCGGCGGTCGACGACCTGCGCGTGGCCCACGCGTGGCTGCTGACGATCGGCGACATCGACGGTGCGCTGCGCCTGCCGACGGCGCTGTGCGACTACGTGATCCTGCGGTTGCGCGACGAGATGCTCACCTGGACGGAGCAGGCCGTGCAGCTGCCGGGGGTAGCGGACCATCCGCTGTATCCCACCGCGCTCGCGACCGCCGCGATGGGCGCGACGCACCGCGGCGAGCTCGAGCGGGCGCGCGGCCACGCCGACGCGGCGTTGGCCCGCG
>CAYQMQ010000520.1:0-1543 GCA_964418395.1 uncultured Actinomycetota bacterium | reverse complement strand
GCCGCCGTCGCCGCGGAGGCCGTGACTGCCGTGACGGTAGGGAGCGAGACCCGCTCCGGTCAACTCCACGATCCACAAGCGTGTCCACAGAGGGGGTCGCCCGGGCCCGCTGACCTGCGACGATGTCGCCTGAGGCTGTGGACGACCGTGTGGATGCAGGCGGGATCGAGTGGCGCGGTGCCGCACACGTCGCGGCCCTGACCTGCGGTGACGCTGCCACGGGCATGTGGAAGAAAAGAAAAATGCGCTGAGCGTGCGCTGGGCGCCCGACGTCAGCGCGGGAAGGCCGGCCCGGGAAGGCGGGCGCGGGAAGGCGGGCGCGGGAAGGCGGGCCCGGGAAGGCGGGCGCCGGAAGGCCGGGCTCGCCCGAGGCGGTTCGCCGACCCTCAGCCGTCGTCGCCGACTCCGAGCTCGCGGGCGGCCATGCGCACCAGCCACTGGCTCGGGTCGTGCAGCTCGTCGAGGCTGGGCAGGCAGACGGGGTCGTCCCACACCCGGTCGAGGCCCTCCTGTTCGCGGGCCTCGAGGACCGCGTCGCAAAACGCCTGCGCGGTGCGCAGATCGGCGGGCGTCAGGTCGAGCCCCACGAGTTGGGCGAGGAAGCGCTCACCGGGGCCGTGCTCGACGCGCCGCCGCTGGCGGGCCTCTTCGATGCGGTCCAGCGTGGGCAGCCGTCCGCCGGCGGCGGCTCGCACGACCGTGTCGGCATACGCCTCGGTGAACGACACCAGGGCCTGCAGCCGGTTGAGCACGCGCTGCTGGGCCTGGGTGGGTTCCATCTGGAACGCGTCGGAGGACTCCAGGGCCTGCTGCAGTGCCTCCGGGTCGCTGGGGTCGAGGCCGCCGCTGAGCGAGTCCATCAGCGACTGGGCGTCGAAGTCCGCTTCGGCGGCGAACTCGCGCACCAGCGACCGCACCTGGTCGCCGAGCCACGGCACGCCCGCGAACATGCGCCGGTGGATCGCCTCGGACAGGGCCAGCCAGTGCCGCACCTCGGCCACGTCGAGGTCGTAGTCGGCCGCGAACTGATCCGCCACCGTGCCGACCGGCCCGATCCGGCGGGGCTCGATCGTGGGCACCCCGAGCTCGTAGCACGACCACAGCTGCTGGGCGAGGTGACCGGTGATCACCCCGGCCTGCATGCCGTACAGCATCGCGCCCATCGAGTTCATGGCTTGGCGCATCGCGTCGCTGCCGGCTAGCCCCCCGCCGAGCTGTTGCAGCTCCTCGGGCATGTTCTGGCTGAGCGCCTCGGCGGCGCCTTCGGCCATCGGCTCGATGTAGCTGCCGAGCCCCTCCGAAGTTGCCGCCTTCGCGGTCCATTGGCTGGGGGACAGCGCCTCGACCGGCCCGTCCACCGGTGGCAGGCTCGTCACCGCGTCGAGCCAGTGCTCGGCGGTGGCCACCGCACCGTCGAAGCCTTGGCCCACGCCGGTGGAGGCACGGTCGCTGTCGGAGGCCAGCGCGGTCGCCGTTTGCCCGGCGAGGTCCCAGTTGACCGGCCCGCCCTGCCACGACATGACCTTGGCGAGCTCGCGGAACA
>CAYQMQ010000519.1:0-1550 GCA_964418395.1 uncultured Actinomycetota bacterium | reverse complement strand
GCCCCTACCGGACGTGGCTGCTTCCCGGGGGCGGCCACCAGCTGTTGGTCGATCATCCCGAGGCCAGCATCCCGGCCTTCGCGTCCTTCCTGCACGAGCAGCTCGCCTGAGCGCCGCCGCTGCGGCCGGGCCTCAGCTGGCCAGGTGCCCCACGACGCCGTGGTCGGCCAGCCAGCGGTCGAGGTCGTCGACCAGCGGCAGGCGCCCGAGCTCGGCATGGTCCGCCCAGCACAGCTCGACGGCGTCACTGGCCGCCCGGGCCGTCTGGCCGGTCACCCGCACCCAGTAGTCGAGCACCACGTAGTGGTAGCCCTCGCCGAGGCGCTCGGCGACCCCGCACAACGGGCCGACCTCGCCGTGCAGGCCGGTCTCCTCGGCGAGCTCGCGGCGCACCGCCTGCGCGAGCGGCTCGCCCGGGCGAACCCGGCCTCCCGGCAGCGACCACCGCCCGGCGGACGGCGCGTGCCCGCGACGCACCAGCAGCAGCCGTCCGTGGCGCACCACCACGGCCCCCACGGCGACCTGCGGGTTTGTGGCCATGCGCCGCAGGGTATGGGGGCGCCGACTCGCGCTGTCGCTCGACCCGAGTGGCGGATCGAGCCGTGAGAAGGAGCACCCACCATGACCGAGCCCCGCACCCCCGCAGACCAAGAGCGTGAGGTCGTCCGCGAACGCGAGGTGATCGAGGAACCCGGCGGGCCCAATCCCACCGGCATCATCGTGGCGGTCGTCGCGGCCATCATCGCCCTGGTGCTGATCGTCGGGCTGGCCCAGAACCTCGGTGCCTTCGGCGGCGGCGAAGCGGATGACGGCGGAGGCGACGACGTCGAGGTGGAGGCGCCCGACGACGTCGACGTCGACATCGAGGGCGGTGACGGCGGCGAGGACAGCGGCGAGGCCGGTGGCGGTGGCGATGCCGGCGGCGAGACCGGCGAGGACGACAGCGGAAGCTGAGATCCCTTGGCGCCAGCCACGCCCGCGTTAGGCTCGCCAGCGCACATCGGGGGTATCCTACGACGTGCTCGACTGAGGGTTGGATGATCATATGACGGTCAAGGAGCAGACGGTGGTGGGTCCAGCGAAGCGGCTGACGCCGCTGCCGACGCTCGTGGTCACCGGTGAGGGCCCGCTGCAAGGTCACAGCTTCTCGCTGGACGGCGACGAGCTGGTGGTGGGCCGCCGCGAGCACAGCGACGTCCACATGCCGGATCCCCACGTCAGCCGCACGCACGCGGTCATCCGCAAGCACTCCGGCGCGGTGTGGATCGAGGATCTGGGCTCGACCGGGGGCACGTGGGTCAACGATCAGCAGGTCGCCGGCGCGCGCGCGTTGCGGCACGGCGATCACGTCCGCTTCGGGGCGGTGGTCACCCGGTTCGAGGATCGCAGCGCGGCCATGGAGCGCGAGGACGCCACCGAGATGTTCGAGGTGGCCGCCGACGAGGAGCGTCCGGTGTTGTCGCCGCGTCAGAAGGAGGTGTTGACCTACCTTCGCGACGGGTTGACCAACCCGGAGATCGCCCGCCGGCTGGATGTCACCGAGCGGACGG
>CAYQMQ010000518.1:0-1556 GCA_964418395.1 uncultured Actinomycetota bacterium | reverse complement strand
TAGGTGGGACAGGCCGGCAGGCAAAAGCCGCAGTGGACGCAGTCGGCCAGCGTCTCGGCGGCGGGCGGGCGCAGCGCGTCGAACGCCGAGTCGGCGCACAGCGGCGGGTCGGCGGGGGGCGTGGCGAGCTGGTCGCCGCGCCCGGCAGCGTCGGTGCTCATGAGCGCCAGGTTAGGGCCTCGAGGGAGCGGGAAGCGTCCCGCAGCCCCGGTCCGGCGGAAGGCTCCACGCTTTGCGTTGCGGACGGCTTCGGGCTGCGCGCTCACAGGCCGCCGAGGAACCGGCCGGGCGCCAGTCGCCGGTCGGGGTCCAGGCGCTGTTTGACGGCGCGCATCAGCGGCCAGGCGCCGGGCAGCGGCCCGTCGGTCCACGCGTCGGTGTGGTCGTCGACGCCGGCCACCCGCCGGCGCAGCTCCGCGCGGTGGCCGTCGCCGCGCAACGCCCGCACCACCGCGGCGTGATCGGCCGCGTCGCCGCCGGACACCACGACCCGGTGCAGCCCGAGCGCGACGTGGCTGTGCCAGCGGATCTCGACCCCGGGGTCGGCGGCGGCGCGCGCGGCGGTGGCGGCCACCCGCGAGCCGACGCTCGGCGCGGTGCTGACCGCCACGACCGTCTCGTCGGCGCCGCCGGCCAGCGAGCTCACCAGCGTGTCGTCCCACAGGGGGCCTTCGGGGGCCGTGGTCTCGAGCCCCTGGGCCGCGGCGAGCGCCGCGGCTCGCCTGTCCTTCTCGGCGACCACGGCCTCGCTGCCGTCGAAGCGCAGCCACAGCCAACCCGTCTGGTCGCCTGAGCCGAGACCAACGAGATGGTCGGCGGCGGCGGGCTCGAGCTGGGCGTCCGACATCGCCAGCCACACCCGGTGAGCCTCGGCGGGAGTGGCGCGCACGCCGAGCGTGGCGCTGGCTTCCGGCAGCGGCTGCAGCCGAACGGTCACGTCGACGATCAGCGCCAGCGTGCCCAGCGAGCCACACAGCAGCTTGGCGAGGTCGTAGCCGGCAACGTTCTTGATCACGTTGCCGCCGGTGCGCGCCACGGTGCCGTCGGCCAACGCGAACGTCGCGCCGATGACCTGGTCGCGAGGGGCGCCATAGGCCAGCCGCCGCGGCCCGTGGTCGGCGGCGGCGATCACCCCGCCAACGGTCGCCGCCCGGCCGGTGTGGTCGTGCAACGGCGGGTCCAGCGCCAGCCACTGGCCCGACCGGCCCAGCTCGGCCTGCAGCTCGGCCAGCGGCATGCCCGCCTGCACCGTGGCGGTCAGATCCGCCGGGTCGTGGCGCACCATCTGGTCCAACCCGCCGGTGTCGACCACCCGCTCGACGCCCTCGATCGGCGCGCCCCAGTCCAGCTTGGTGGCGCCGCCGCGGAGCAGCACCCGGCCGCTGCCGGCGACCGCCTCGGCGGCCTCGGTGAGGCTCGTGGGCCGGGCCACCTCGACGCGCCCCGCACCTTCCTTCGATGGCGCACCGTCGCCACGCACCGGCAACGGAGCCGGCGCCACCGTGGCCGCGCGGTCGTGAGCGGGTGGCTCGCCGTCTGCGATCGCGATCACATCC
>CAYQMQ010000517.1:0-1557 GCA_964418395.1 uncultured Actinomycetota bacterium | reverse complement strand
CGGCGCACCGAGCGCAGCGGATGGTGCAGCCACACGCCGTGGTGGGCGCGCCGCGCCGGCATCGCCGCCAACCCGTTCGATCCCGTGCCTCGGGCGAGGTTGAGCAGGATCGTCTCTGCCCGGTCGTCGGCGGTGTGAGCCAGCAGCACATCGCGCGCGCCGGCCCGGTGTGCGGCCTCGGCGAGGGCGTCGAGGCGGGCGCGCCGGGCAGCGGCGGCCAGGCCCCCGCCGCCCGAGCCGACCGTGACGGCGACCTCCACGAACGCCGCTCCGACGGCGGCGGCTTGGCAGCGGGCGCGATCGCGGTCGTCGGCGTCGTCGCGCAGCCCGTGGCGCACGTGCACCGCGAACAGCCGTCGGGCCCCGGCCGCTGTCGCGGTCAGGCGCATCAGCCCCGCGGAGTCGGGCCCGCCAGAGACGGCCACGACCACCGGGGCGGGGGCGTCGGGCAGCACCGCGGCCACCGCCGCGACGAGGGCCGTGCGGGGCTGCCCCGCGGGCGCGGCACCCAGCGAGGCCGGCACAGGCTCAGCGGACGCGGCTGGCCCAGTCGTCGGGTCGGTCGAACTCATCGGTGTGGGGCAGGTGCTCGGGATCGTCCCACGCGCGGTTGACCACGTCGAGGCCGTGGCGGTCGGCGACATCGAGCACGAACCGCTCGCCGACCGCGTACTGCTTCGCCTTCATCGACAGGCCGAGCGCGTCTCGGGCCATCTTGTCGAACGCGCGGCCACGGCGTCGGCGCAACAGCTCGCGCACCTGGGCTGGATCGAACGCGCCCGCATCCGCCGCGCCCCACTCCATGACGGCGTTGCCGTGGCCCTCCAGCAGCGTCATCAGCGCCTGCGCGCGGTCGAGCACGTCGAGCTGGGCGGGGGTGAGCACCAGCGACAGCCACTGCTTCGGGTCGCCCACGCGGGAGGGGTCGGCCACGATCTCGGGCACCCGCCGCGCGATCTCCCGCATCCGCTCGGGGTCCAGGCGGGCCTCCTCGAGGTAGGCGTCGAGCAGGCCCCGCAGATGGCCGCGCAGCCATCCCACGCCTTCGAACTGCAGGCGGTGGGCGAGCTCGTGGAGGATGACGCCGCGGTACAGCTCGGCCGGGTCGATCCCGTCGCGGGCGGCCAGGTCGCCGGCCGCCTGCAGGTTGGGGCCGACCAGCAGCAGGCGCCCGGGCGGCTCGATGTGCGGCGAGCCGGGCGGGGGCGGGCGCAGCGCCTCGTACTGGCCCAGCACCCGCGCCGCCAGATAGCCGAGCACCACCCCGATCTGGACGGCGACGACCCGCCGGGCGACCGCCCGGGCCACGCTGGTCTGGCGCAACAACCGGTCGGCGAGCGGATCGGTCAACCACCGCAACGTCGCGAGGTTGGTGCGGATCCAGCTCGCCCGGCCGATGACGATCGCCGACGACGGCGACAGGTCCTCGCCGAGGTTGGCCACGCGGCGCACCACGGGGTCGGCTTCGGCCACCGTGGCGTGCAGCTGGCGGCGCAGCTGGTGACCGCGCTCGGCGCCGACGACGGGGGCGTTGGCGGTCGCGGCGGTGATCGCGAT
>CAYQMQ010000516.1:0-1562 GCA_964418395.1 uncultured Actinomycetota bacterium | reverse complement strand
GCTCGGTGAGCTCGCGGTCGAAGCCGAACAGGTCGACGTCGAACTCGCCGGTCAGGCGCCGGCGGATGAAGGCCAGCGCGTCGGCGAGGGCGTCCTCGCTGGTGGCAGCGTCTGCGAACGGCAGATACGAGGGCCGCCGGCCGTCGGTCTCCACACGGTCGCCTCTGTCCCACCGCCACCGGTCCGCCTCGGGGTGGGCCGGCTCCGGCTCGTGCACGCGGCAGTAGCCGGTCGGCCCGGCGTAGTTGCGGCACTGCCGACCGTCGTCGGTCTCGCCGACACAGCGCGGCCGCTTGCTGGCGGTGTCACGCCGGTGGTCGTGCAGTGCGATGACCTCGGCGTGCTCCTCTTCGGTCATGTCAAGTGCCTGCCGCTGGGGTGGATATCGCGGGCGGGGTGGTTCACAGACGGGGGTGTCACAGACGGGGTGTCACCGACGGGGTCATCATCGGCGGAGGGCGGCCGAGCTGAGGGCTCGCCGCGCTCGCGTCAAAACCTCGTAGAGTCCCTGCTCCCAACGTTCGGCGGCGTCCCGGTCAATCAGCGCGTCGATGCGCTGGGACGCCAGCAGGTCCTCGAAGGCCTCTTTGGTGGAATAGCGTGGCTTGTAACCAAACCGTTCGTACAGGCGGGTGAGGTCACCGACCCGCCCGTACTGCAGCGTCTGAAGTTGGTCAGCGGCAAAGTCCACCCGGCCGCTGGCGCGCAGCGCGTTGGCCAACGAACGAGTCAGGGGCCCCGGGGTGGACACGCTCGGCCGGCCAGCCAAGCGGATGGCCTGCGACAAATACATCACGCCCGAGCCGGCCACGTTGAACGTGCCGGGATGGTCCTCGAGCACGCTGCGCTCCAGCACCGCAGCGGCGTCCTCCTCGTGGCACATCTGCAGCCGCGGGTCGTAGCCGAACACGGTGGGCACCACCGGCAAGGCCAAATAACGCACAAACGGCGACTCCACGACCGGCCCCACGAAGTTGGCGAACCGCAGCACCGTCAGGTCGGCGTCGGGCCGGCGACGGGCGAACCCGCGGGCGTAGCGCTCCACCTCGAGCGCGTCCTTGGTGTAGCCGTGCTTGGGTCCGCTGTCGACCGACGCATCCTCGGTGAACACCGCGGGGTCCGCGTGTGCCCCGCCGTACACCGCCGTGGTGGACTTGACCACCACCTTGCGCAGGGCCGAAGCCTTCTGCGCCCCGGCCAGCAACTGCATCGCCCCGATGACGTTGAGCTCTTTCATGCGGGAGCGGCCGCCGGCGTCGCCGGGGGCGGGCAACAGCCCCATGTGCACGATCGTGTCCACGCGCGCCGAGTCGACCACCTTGGCCACCAGCGGGTTGCGCAAATCGGCGCGGACGAACTCGGTCCGCTCGAGCTCGCAAGCCGGCTCGGCCAGGTCGACCCCGGCGATGTAGGCGATGCGGTCGTCGGTCTCCAACCGCGCGGCGAGCTTGCTGGCCAACGCGCTGGAGATGCCGGTGATCAGAACGCGGCGACCCTCGTCGTCCGCCATGCTCATCCTCCCGGTCGGACCGCCGCGCCGAGCCTAGCCGCTCGGCGCGGCG
>CAYQMQ010000515.1:0-1563 GCA_964418395.1 uncultured Actinomycetota bacterium | reverse complement strand
CCGACGAGGTGCACCGCTTGCTCCGCGAGCACGAGGGCGAAAGCCCCAACGCGTAAGAGCCCCGGCGTGTAGCGGTCGGCACCGGCAGCCGCCAGTGTCGCCCGGTGCCGACCGGCTTCCGCCGCGCGCGGCCCGGCCCCCGGGTTAGCGAGCCCGTCGACACGGGATCGTTCCCCCGGGGGCCAGGTGTGTCCGCTTGCCTGCCCGCGCGGGTGTCGTTCAGCGGCCCGGCTCCGGCCGGGCGCGGCAGCATGGGCGGCTGTGGCCCCGACCGCACCGATCGCCGCGCTGGTCGCCCAGCCCCTGTGGCGGCGCTGGACCGTCGCGTCGTTCCTGGCGCGCTGGCCGGTGACGATGAGCCTGGTGGCGCTGGTGTTCGCCGGCGAGGCGGTGACCGGCTCGCTGGCGGTCGGCGCCCAGCTCGCCGGGGTCGCCACCGCCGCCAACGGCCTGGCCTCCCCCTGGCGGGGTCGACGCCTGGACCGCGGCGAGGTGCGCGGTGGGTTGCGGCGCGCCACCGCAGCGGGCGCGTTTGTTGCCGCGACGCTCGCGCTCGCCACCGCCGTCGCCGCGCCGCTGCCGGTGCTGTTCGGGTTGTCGGCGGCGCTGGGCGTGGCGTTGTCGGCCGTCAGCGGCGGCTTTCGCACGCTGCTGGCCCGCGTGGTCCCCGGCGAGCAGCTGCCGCGGGCGCTGACGATCGAAGCGGTCTGTGTGGAGATCGCCTTCGTGACCGGCCCCGCCGTGGCCGGCGCGCTCGCCTGGATCGGCGGTCCCGTGGCCGCGCTGGCGCTCATGGCCACGGCGGCGGCCGGGTCGACGCTGCTCGCCGGCGGCCTGCCGGCGCAGCCGCCCGCCCCGGTCGACGATCTGCCCGCCGCCTGGCGGCTCCCCGGCGTCGGGCCCGTCCTGGCGCTCGCGGCGGGCGTGGGCGTGGGCATCGGCGTGTTCGAGGGCGCGTTGCCCGAGCGTATGGCCGAGCTCGGCACGGTGCCGGAGTCCGCCGGCGGGATGCTGGCGCTGTTGGCGGCCGGCAGCGTCGCCGGCGGGCTGCTCGCCGCCCGCCGGTCCGACCTCGGCGCGACGCCGTCGCGCACCGCTGTCGGGCTGCTGGTCGTCCTCGGCACGCTGCTGGCCGCCAGCGCGTCGGTGCCGTCGACCGTGGCGCTGGGAGTGGTGCTGGTGGTCGCCGGCCTGCCGCTGGCGCCGCTGAACGCGCTCGGCACGATCGTGTTGCAGCGGCGCGTGCCCGACGGCCGGCGCTCGGAGGGCTTCGCGCTGTATCTCGCCGGGATCTTGCTCGGCACCGGCGTGGGGCAGCTGCTCGCCGGCGCGCTGCTCGGGCTGACCGGCCCGGCGGCGCTGTTGGCGCTGGCGGGCGCGCTGCCGTTGGCCTGCGCCGCCGGGGTGATCGTGGGTGGCGCCGGCGACGGCCAGCAAGGCCGCGGCGGGCCGATCTCGGGGTGCAATCCGTCGCATGCGACGGATTGGGGCACGTGCGAGGTGCTGCGCTCGAGAGTCGGTGGTCAGGGGCGGGGTCGAACCGCCGACCTCGCGCTTTTCAGG
>CAYQMQ010000514.1:0-1569 GCA_964418395.1 uncultured Actinomycetota bacterium | reverse complement strand
GCCCCCAAGCGCGTGACTCTCAGCGTGCTCTCAGGTGGCCGCCGCAGGGTTTGCCATGCCGTGCGGCGACCCGGAAACCGCGCCGGCGACACCGATCGAGCACAGGAGCCTTGGTCATGGGAGACACCGAGCACACCGAGCACACTGAGCAGACCGAGCAGACCGAGCAGACCGAACCGGCCACCCACCGACCCGCGACGCCCGGCCACCAGGCCTCCGACGCGACGACGTCACGCCCCGGGCGCGGCCTGGCCGTGCTCGTGGCGGTGGCGCTGTTGGCGGCCGTGACGGCGTCGGGGCTCACCGTGGGCGGCCTCGCGCTGTGGGCCGACGCCGGCACCGCCCCGACCTCGCAACCGGCCACATCCGGCAGCGACGGCCGAGACGGCGCGCGCGACGCCGAGGACGCCAACGGCGGCAACGGCGCCAACGACGGCGGTGAGATCACCCAGGCGGCCACCGACGGCGCGTCGGACGCGTCGCTGTCGACCGCCGAGATCGCCGACGAGCTGGCGCCGTCCGTCGCGGCGGTGAGCGTCCGCGGCCCCCGGACCTCCGCGCCGTCGTCGGCCCAAGCCACCGCGGTGGTGATCGACTCCGAGGGGTATCTGGTGACCAACCACCACGTCGTGGCCAACACCGGCCCCCTGAGCGTGACCTTGGCCGACGGCTCGTCCTACGAGGCCGAGACCGTGGGCAGCGACCCGGCCAGCGACCTGGCCGTCCTCAAGGTGGACGCCGACGGGCTGCCGGCCGCCGAGCTGGCCGACGAGACCCCGGCGGTGGGCGAGCCCGTGGTCGCGATCGGCTCGCCGTTCGGGCTGGAGGGCTCGGTGACGTCGGGCATCGTCAGCGCGCTGGATCGCAGCCTGCCCGAGTCCGACTCGGTGCTGGTGGGGCTGATCCAGACGGACGCGGCGATCAACCCGGGCAACTCCGGTGGCCCGCTGGTCAACGACGCCGGCGAGGTGGTGGGGATCAACACCGCGATCGTGTCCCAGTCCGGCACCTACTCGGGCGTGGGCTTCGCCGTGCCGGCCCCGGTCGTCAGCGACGTCAGCCAGCAGCTGATCGACAACGGATCGATCGAGCGCGCCCAGCTGGGCATCAGGGCCCACACGGTCGAGCCGCGCGTCGCCGAGCTGTACGGCCTGGGCGCCAACGAGGGCGTGCTGGTCGCCGGCGTCGAACAAGGCAGCGACGCCGCCGGCGCCCTCGAGCCCGGCGATGTCATCGTGGCCCTCGACGGTGAGCCCGTGACCGACACCGCCGACCTGGTGTCGATGCTGATGCAGCGCGATCCCGGCGACGAGGTCAAGCTGGACGTCGTGCGCGACGGCGGCGAGCGGACCGTCGAGGTGACGCTGCATGCCGCCTAGACTCCCGCACGTGGCTGACTCCCCGACCGCGGATCAGTCGGCGGGGCGCCGGTCGTCGCCGGACGATGCGGCGCCCCGCGTCCTGGTCGTCGACGACGAGCGGGCGGTGCGCGACTCGTTGGAGCGCGCGCTGGGCCTGCACGGGTTCGAGGTGGTCACCGCCGCCGAGGGGCTCGAGGCGCTGCGCGCG
>CAYQMQ010000513.1:0-1575 GCA_964418395.1 uncultured Actinomycetota bacterium | reverse complement strand
CGAGGCTCACACGCCGGGGGTGATCACCGACTCCGCGTGCCCGACGCCGAGTCGCTGACCTGGATCGTGGGGGTGGAGGGCGGTACGGCGCCGTTGTCCGCCTGGATGGACACCGTCTCCTCGGAGTGGCCCGGTTTCACCGGATGGATCCGGACCATCGCCGTTCGCCACGACTCGTGAGGCCCGCCGTCCATCCGGGCGGTGTGGAACCATGGGCGGCGACCGCGGCGTCGAAGGGGATGCCAGCTGCGAGCTGAATCCCGCGGGAAGGGGCGTCGGTGCGTTTCCCCGCTTGTGTGTTGCTGGTCGTGGCCGTGATGGTGACCGGCTGTGCCCACTTCGGCGGCGAAAGCCCCCCACGGCGGGGCGAGCCCGACGAGGCGGTGACCGCCTCGCCCACCCCGGCGGGCGAGATGGCGGCGGACTGCGACGCGCTCGACGACGATGAGCCCCCGGCGGGGTCGCCGAGCCCGACGGAGGTCCACACCCCCGAGTACCGAGGCGGCGAGCTGCACCGGTGGGGGCGGACCCAGGCCCGCGAAGCCTTCGCCGGGCTGTGGCATGCCGGTCCCACGAAGGGCTGGGTGGTCATGGCGTTCGCCGAGCGGGTGGAGGCTTACCGCCAAAAGGTCCACCAGCGCTTCAGCGACGACATCCGCGTGGTCGGCGCCGAGCACCCGTGGGTGGAGCTGAAGGCCCTCGAGCGCCGGGTCGAACAGGACATGGAGGCTCAGCGCCGCCAGGCCTCCCGGCGCCAGCGGCGGTTCCCCGAGCCGGGCACCATCGTCTCGGTCGGGATCGACAACGGCCGGGACAACCGGGTGCGAATCGGGGTGATCGGCGGCGATGCGGCGGCGTTGGCCGACGTCAGCGCCCGCTATGACACCGATCGGATCTGCCTGCAGCGCTACGAGCATGCCGAACCGCCCGATGGCGAGGGGCCGGTGCGGCGACTGGCCAAAGCCGAGGACTGGCGCGAGGGCTTGCGCCGCGACGACGAGAGCTGGGAGGCGCTGGCCGAGATCGCCTACGACCGGGCGGCCGCCCAGCGCGCGTGGGAGGCCAACGTCCCCGCCGACCTGCCGCGCGACCCGGCCGACCCCGTCCAGCCGGGTGTGTTTGTCACGCTGGCCGACGTCGACTTCGCCCAGGAGGCCGTGGTCGTGTGGTCGGCCGGCGAGTCGGGCAGCTGCCCCGAGTGGGTGGCCGATCTTCGCACCGATGCGGACGGCACCGTCCACCTCGACCTCGACTCCGCCGGCGGACCGGCGTGCACCGCCGACTACAACCCCTACCGCATGGTGCTGGCTGTCGACCGCGACCGTCTGCCCGACCCCAGCGCGCTGCCCACCGACGACGTCGCCGACCTCCGCGAGGCGCGCGTCACCCCCTATCCCTAACCGGGATAACCAGCAGCGCCGCCCGACCCGACCCCGGCACCAGACGTTTGTTCGAGCCGCCGTCGCGGAGCAGCCCGGGAACCGGTCGATCCAACCGGCGCGCCAACACCATCCGAGGTGAGCTCATCAACGTCTCCCGGCCACCGCGGCGTCTCGCTGGCGCACGCTGCCGACC
>CAYQMQ010000512.1:0-1581 GCA_964418395.1 uncultured Actinomycetota bacterium | reverse complement strand
TGTCCGGTGGAGGGTTGGCGGGCAGTCGAGATCGCACGGCACTTCAGCGCGTACGAGACGCTGCCGCATGCCTACCCGCCCAGCATCCTCGAGCTGTCGGAACGGCGCCGCCGGCGCCTGCGCCCCCTAGGCCTGCATTCCGACGACACCCAACAGGCGCTGGCGTTGCTCGGTGTGGTGCTGGACCCGACCGGTTGGTCGAACACCACGTGGGTCGACTGGCTGGTGGCCGGCGCGGAAGCCCACGCGTGGCGCGGCACGGGCGCGAACTTCGACGCCGCCGTCACCGCGCTCCGCCAAGGCGTCGCCCCGCAGCACAGCGGATCGTCGTCGGCCGGCATCGGAGCGGCCATGCGGGTGGGCCCGCTCGGTGCGGCGTTCGCGGGCCGTCCCGAGCAGCTCGCCACGGTGGTGATGGAGGCCAGCCTCACCACGCACCGGGATCTGCGGGCGGGTGCCGTGGCCTACGCTGTGGCCGAGACCGTCCGTCGGCTCGTGAGTGGGGAGAGCGCGGCGGAGGTCCTGGATCGGCTGTCGGCCCGGGTGCGCGGGGTCGAAGAGGCTTGGATGGAGTCGAACAACTGGGCCGTCCACGCCAGCGGCGGTCACGCGGTCTCGACTGCCCTCGAGGTGTTGTGCCTCGAGCCACCCGCCGATCTCGCCACCTTGGGCAGGCACGTGTCCCAGCTCGCGCGGCCGGCTCTGAGCGCCCGTGCCGAGGCCCGCCCCAACCAGGGGTTTGCGTTGCTCGGCGGGATCCATGGTCTGGCGGCCGGACTCCTTGGCGAACCGAAGCCGGCCGCTCGGCTTGCCGCCGTTGTGGGAAGGGGCGACGACACCGACACCGTCGGCGCGATCTGCGGCACCGTGCTCGGGGCGCGCCATGGCGACGGCTGGATCCCCACCGATCGGTTGGTCGACGCCAGCAGGCTGCGGCAGTGGGCCGACGCCCTCGTCGACGGCGGCCCGCCGCCGGAGACACGGTCGGCGTTCATGCACCGCGAAGCCGAGCTCACCGCGTGGGAGCGAAACTTCCAGCGCCAGCAGGTGGATTGACGGTCGCCGGTCGGCCTCGCCCGTGACCGGCTCAGCGCCGCAGGAACAGGTTCAACAGGATCGTCAGCACCACCGAGATGACGATCATCGAGGTGATCGGCACGAACACCCGGGAGCGCTCGCCCTCGTGGCGGATGTCGCCCGGCAGACGCCCGAACCAGTCGAACGCGCCGACGGACACCAGCACCCCGACCACGATGACGGCGACGCCGATCCCGACGATCACCAGTCCCAGCATCCGGCTGTTCATGCGTTGTTGCGGGTCACCACGCGGCGCTCATCCGAAAATTCACAGCCGAGAGTATACGGCACGCTGGTGTCGCCGGACACGTCGGCTACGGGATGCCCGACACGTAACCCCGGACTGGTGACGCCCGAGACGTGACGCCCGGGACCCGAGGAGCACTGCCATGTCCGCAGAAGCCGAAGGCGGCCTGCCACCCACCGTCGCGTTCGCCTCCGATTACGGTCACCACGATCCGTTCGTGGGCCTGTGCCATCTGGCGATCGCGCGGGCGGGGGCGG
>CAYQMQ010000511.1:0-1586 GCA_964418395.1 uncultured Actinomycetota bacterium | reverse complement strand
CGCGCCCACACCGAGGACCTGTCGCGGATCCGCCAGCGGATCGCGAGCAAGATGATGGAGTCGCTGCAGTCGTCGGCGCAGCTGACCACCGTCCAGGAGGTGGACGTCACCTCGATCATGAACACCCGGGCGCGCGTCAAGGACACCTTCCGCGAGCGCGAGGGCGTGTCGTTGAGCCCGTTCGTGTTCCTGTGCCGGGCGGCGGTGATCGCGATCCGCAGCCACCCCAAGATCAACGCCTACGCCGACTGGGAGGCCGGCAAGGTCACCTACCACGACTACGTCAACCTCGGCCTGGCGGTGGACACCGAGAAGGGCCTGATCGTGCCCAACATCAAGGGCGCCGACGACCTCTCGCTGGCCGGCATGGCCCGGGCGATCAAGGAGGCCGCCGACAAGGCCCGCGGCAAGGGCAAGCTCGAGATGGACGACATCCAGGGCGGCACGTTCACGATGACCAACACCGGCA
Source organism: uncultured Actinomycetota bacterium (assembly GCA_964418395.1). Classification (GTDB taxonomy): domain Bacteria; phylum Actinomycetota; class Nitriliruptoria; order Euzebyales; family Egibacteraceae; genus QS-5-72-10. Next base: position 1,117 of record CAYQMQ010000511.1, on the reverse strand, counting down.
GCGTGGGCGTGCTGATCGACACGCCGATCCTCAACTACCCCGAGGTGGCGATCCTGGGCACCGGCGCGATCCGCAAGCAGCCCACCGTCATGGAAGTGGACGGCTCGGACACGATCGCCATCCGCCACCAGATGTATCTGAGCCTGACCTACGACCATCGCCTGATCGACGGCGCGGACGCCGCCCGGTTCGTCGGCGAGGTCAAGCAGGTGGTCGAGACCACCGACTGGGATGCCGAGATCGGCTACTGACCCGGGCCCGGCCACGCGCCCGGACGACGCCATGAGCGAGCCCATCCAGCACATCGCCTGCGGCGAGGTCGTCTACGAGGACGCCCTCGCCTGGCAGCGCGAGCTGTGGCGCCGCCGCGTCGACGACGAGATCGGTGACGTGCTGGTGACGTTGACCCACGACCCGGTCTACACGGCGGGACGCCACGCCGACCTCGACCGCAACCTGGTACGCCGCGACACCGGCGTGCGTGTGGTGGAGGTGGAGCGGGGCGGCGACCTGACCTATCACGGGCCGGGCCAGCTCGTGGCCTACCCGATCGTCAAGCTGCCCTCCTCCAAGGACGTGCGCGGCTTCGTCGGCGCGCTGCTGGAGGCCTGCCGCGCCTGCGCCGCCGCGCACGGGCTCCACGCGGTGATCGACCCGGACCGCCCGGGCGTGTGGGTGGGCGGGGACAAGATCGCCGCCGTGGGGGTGCGCGTCGATCGGCACGTGACCTTCCACGGCCTAGCGTTCAACGTCGACTGCGATCTGGCCCAGTTCACCGCCGGGATCATCCCCTGCGGCATCGAGGGCTCCGGTGTGGCGTCGCTGGCTTCGCTCGGGGTCGACACGACGCTCGACGAGGTGCGCCACCGGTTGGTGGACGAGCTGTCGACCTCGCTGGGCCGCTCGATCGAGCCCGCCGAGCCCGCCGCCGATGGTGTGCTCGACCCGCCTCACCCTGCACGGACGGAGAGAGCCCGGCCATAGGGGGCGCGGCCCTCCAGCATGGCGAGTCTGAGGGGCAGGCGTGCGAGTCCGGTGGGCAGGCGAGCATGCCGACGGCCTGCGGCCGCCGTGGGGTGGCGGTGCGGGCGGTCGGTGTGCCCGAGATTGTGGGTGG
>CAYQMQ010000510.1:0-1588 GCA_964418395.1 uncultured Actinomycetota bacterium | reverse complement strand
GCCACCGGCGAAAGCATGCGGGCTTCGACCGCGACAGCCCCACCGGATCGCTTAGAGGGCCACAGGGTTTAAGTTCGCACGACTAACGCGAGTGCGGGCTGTCGTCCCGTCGCTATCCGAAACGCCGTAGCGGGCCAACGGCCGATATCCCGTGTTCATGGGCGAGTAACTCCCGCAGCTTGGGGCGCGGTTGGTTTCCCGCCGATACTGGACATCGAGCCCGACTACGGCACGAGTCCCCGCTCCGCGTCGGTGCCGCGTCACCCGTCGTCGGCTGGGTGGGTCCACGCCCGCCGCAGCGCCTCCGGCAACCCCCACCAGCCCAGCGGGGTGAGCCGGTCGTCGGCGTCGACCGCTCCCAGCTGTCGCCACATCTGGACGACGATGCCGAAGCCCACGGCGACGATCCGCTCCTCGTCGGGGTCCTCGTAGCCGCCATCGACGTCGGGGGAGCGTCCCACGGCCGCGGCGATGTCACGCGGGTCGGCGGAGGTGCCGGGCCCGCCGCGGGCCAGCGCGGCCACGGCGGCCAGCCAGTCGGCGTGCTGGAGGGCGAACCACGCAGACAGCGCCTCCATCTCCTCGTCCTCAGGCGGCTCATCGGCCGGAGCGAACGTGCCCTGAGCGTGGGCCAGCCACCACTCGGCCTCGTCGGCTGGGGGCTCCTCTGGGTCCAGCCACGCCGAGGCCTCCAGTAACCGCCCGAACCCGCGATCGTCGGCGAGCTCGGCGCGCAACCGCGCGACCGCCGCGGCGAGCTCGTCGGTGGGGCACGGACGGTCGCCGACCTCGGCGAGCACGCGGTCGAGCTCGGCTCGCGCGGCGCGGTCGGCTTCCTCCCAGGCGGCCAGGAACTCCTCGTCCTCCTCGTCGAGGACCCGCCACATCGGGGCGTGGGTGGTCTCGTCCTCTGCCAGCAGCCACTCCTCCTGCAGCGCGACGTAGGCGGCCTGCTCGTCGGGATCGCCGGCTGCCAGCCGGTCGGGGTCGACGCGCCCGGCCGCCACCGCCTCCTCGAGGTGGGCCACGAGCTGGGCGTGGACCTCCTCGGCCACCGGGCGGCGGTCCCCCTCGTCCTCCCACACCAGCATGCCGATCATGCGGGTGGGGTGGGTGCCGGTCGACTCAAGCCAGCCGTCCACGTCGCCGTGGGTGGCCTCGCCGGCGGCGATCCGCCCGAGCGTGCGCTCGCAGGACTCCCAGAACGGCGCGGAGAAGGCGTTGCCGGCGCGGGTCAGCTCGCGGCGCAGGTCGGGCAGCGACTCGAGCGCCTCCTCCGAGGGGACCTCCAGCAGCGCCAGCGCCACGTCGCGCCGCGTCAGCGCGTCGACGCTGCGTCCGCGCGCCCGGGCGACGTCGCCAGCAGAAAGGCTCATGGCCGGGGCAGATTACGCGATCATCGGCGGCCTCGGGAAGGACGCAGCGCGGCCTTCGTGCACACCAGCCTAGGCGTGGTAGCGCGTGCCCGGCCCGTGGCCGGTGCGCCGCACCACCCCGTCGGTCACCAGCGGCCGTAGCCGGGCGCGGACCTGGTCGACGCTGCACCGCAGGTCGCCGGCGAGCTCGCCGCTGGTGGCCGACCCGCGCA
>CAYQMQ010000509.1:0-1608 GCA_964418395.1 uncultured Actinomycetota bacterium | reverse complement strand
CCTGCAACACCGCGCATCTGCGGTTCGCCTGCGGGCTGGACACCACCGAGGCCGATGTGGACGCCGCCGCCGAGGCCTTCGCGGACGCCGTGAAGCGGCTGCGCGGAGCCGGCGGCGGGTTTCTGTAGCCTCGGAGCAGCGGCCGGTGCCCCCTCGCGGAGGCCGAAAGCGGCGACGCCGCGCTCGGGGGAATGAGCGCGGCGCCGCGGAGATCGACCTGACCTCGGGTTGCGGGCGGACCACGAGCCGGTCGCTGGGATCGTTGAGTTGATGATACCCGGTCGCAGGGGCGGTTAGTCCGCCTCGGGTCATCAAATTCGATGATTTGCGCCGGCAGGTCACGGCCCCTTGCAGGGGCCACATCGCTACCGTGTCGCCCATGCGTGTGCTGGTCTCCATGAGCGGCGGCGTCGACTCGTCGATGACCGCCGCGCTGCTGGTCGACGCCGGCCACGACGTCACCGGCGTCCACCTCAAGATGGCCGACACGCCATCGGGTCTTCTCGGCGGGCAACCGGAGGCAGGTGGCGGGACCGCCGGGAGAGGCTGCTGCACGCTCGATGACGCCCGCGACGCCCGCCGGGTGGCCGACACCCTGGGCATCCCCTTCTACGTGTGGGACCTGTCCGAGCCGTTCCGCGAGCGGGTGGTGGAGGATTTCACCGCCGAGTACGCCGCCGGGCGCACCCCGAACCCGTGCATCCGCTGCAACGAGCGGGTCAAGTACGCCGCGCTGCTGACGCGGGCCCGCGCGGTGGGCTTCGACGCGCTGGCCACCGGCCACCACGTGCGCCTCGACCACGACGCCGAGTCCGGCCGCTGGGTGCTGCGCCGCCCCGTCGACCGCGGCAAGGACCAGACCTACGTGCTGTACATGGCCAGCCAGGATCAGCTGGCCCACACGGTCTGGCCGGCCGGTGAGCACGCCAAGTCCGACCTGCGTGCCATGGCCGAGCAGCGCGGGCTGGTCACCGCCGCCAAGCCCGACAGCCACGACATCTGCTTCATCCCCGACGGCGACGTGGCCGGCTTCCTGCGCCCGAAGCTGGGCCAGCGCGCCGGGGACTTCGTGGACCACCACGGCCGGGTGGTCGGCGAGCACTCGGGCGCCTACCAGTTCACCGTGGGTCAGCGCCGCGGGTTGGGCCTGGCCGGCTTCGACGAGCCCGTGTACGTCACCGGGATCGAGGGGTCGACGGTTCACGTCGGCCCGCGCGCCTGCCTGGAGACCGCCGCGGTGGACGCCCACGGCGTGTCGTGGGTCGCCGGCCGGCCGCCCTCCGACGACGCCGCGCTCACCGCCCAGGTGCGCTACCGCGGCGAGCCGCTGCCGTGCGAGATCGACGACCTCGGCGACGACCTCACCGGCCCCCGCATCCGGGTGCGCTTCACCGGCGAGCGGCCGCTGGGGGTCGCCCCGGGCCAAGCCGTGGTGGTCTACGACGGCGAGGTGTGCCTCGGCGGCGGCACGATCGCCGCCACGGGGTAGTGCCCGGTACCATCGCGGGCATCCACAGGGGTGGGCCTGTTGAGCGTGCTGGACGGCGCACGCCGGCGCCACCCTCGGCGCATGCGCCGACGAGGACCAGCTGGGAGCCCTTGCCGATG
>CAYQMQ010000508.1:0-1609 GCA_964418395.1 uncultured Actinomycetota bacterium | reverse complement strand
CTCGGCCACCTCGGTGCCGGTGCCGACCTCCTCGATGCTCGGCAACGGCTCGGTCTCGCCGTCTTCGGTGGCGGTGGCCGGCAGGATCATGAACAGCACGAGGAACAACGCGAGCAGAGTTCCACCGAGCAAGCGCAGGCGCATGGGCCTCCCCCGGGGACGGTCAGGACAGAGGGTCAGTCGCTGAGAGATTGTGGGGCGTTGGGCCGACGGCGAAGTGTAGCCGAGCGACCGCACACCTCAGAAACGCCACGAGACATCCCACGCCTGAACGGTCGCGTCGCCCGGCCGCGGCAGTCAGTGGCCGAGCTCCGCCGCCGCGCTGTCGTCCGACTCTCCGCCGGCCTCGTCGCCGTCCCACAGCTCGCGACCCTCGTCGGTGACCGCGTCCAAGCCATCCGCGTCCCCGGCCTCCTCAGGCGAGCCCGTGGCGGGCAGCTCGCCGTCCTCGAGCTCGTCCACGCCCGCCGCGCCGTCACCCACGGCGTCGACGGCCTCGTCGACGGCGTCGACCCCGTCGGTCAGCAGCGAGCGTGCCGCCTCGGCCTCGTCGTCGTCCGAGGGGCCGTCCGACGACGGTGTCTCGGCGGTCGTCGCCAGGGATGCCGCCGCCTGTCCGACCGCGCGCAGGCCATCCGCCACGGTGGCCACCGACGGCGACAGCTCGACGGGGCCCGGCAGGGTCGCCGCGATCACGCCGCGCACGTCGTCGTGCCCGCGACCGGCCGGCGCCGGCTGACCGGCTGAGCGTTCGACCAGGCCGGCGCGGCCCCCGGGGCGGGACGCCCGACCGGCGCCGGCCGACAGCTCGGGCAGCTCGGTCGCGTCGGGCGCGTCGGGCACGTCGGGCGCGTCGGCGGCAACCGGGCCAGGTGGCTGGCCGGGCTGGCCGGGGGAGGTCGCGGTCACCGTCGACCACGACGGCAGGCCGCCCCACCCCACCAGCCCCAGCACGCCCGTCACCGCCGCGGCCGCCAGCAGGCGGGCGACCTTGTGGCGGATCGCGGTGCCGGTGGGCGATGCCCGGCCAGGAGCCGAAGCCCCCGACGACCGGGCCGACGAGCGCGATCGGGCCGACGAGCGCGCTGGCGAGGCGGCGCTGGCCGCGGCGGCGGGGTTCGCGGCGTCGCAAGCCTGACGCACCGACCGGTCGACCGCCTCCTGGTAGGCATCGAGCGTGTCCCGGCACGCGCTGACCGCGATCCCGGCGCGCGGATCGTCGTCGGCGCGCAACGCGGCGGCTCGGTCGAGGGCGCGTTGGGCGTCCTGGCGCACCCGGCTGCCACGAGCCGCGAGCTGCTCCTGCAGGTGGAACACCTCGCCGAGCGCGGCCGGGTCGTCAACAGCCCGGTCGTTCTCCTGGGCCCCGGGCTGACACTCGTCGGTCATCGTCGTGGTCGCATCTCCTCGCGCGCTCGCCGCCTCGTGTGGGGGTTTCGCCAGAGGAGGGCTCTCCTCCTGCCTGTGGGCCACAACTCCCGCCCACACGATGTCATCCCCGGCGGCCACCCACGACGTGGCCCCCCCCGCGAACCCGCGGGGCCACCACACACCAGCGAAGTACGGACAGCAAGCGCAGGGAATTCAACCTCAGTACGAACAGCAAGCA
>CAYQMQ010000507.1:0-1614 GCA_964418395.1 uncultured Actinomycetota bacterium | reverse complement strand
GGCGCCGCCCAGCAAGTCGTCGACCCCACGACCACCGTCGAGGCGCTCGACCATCTGGCGGCGGTCATGACGCCGCTGGCGGGGCGGCGGCTGGGAAGCCGTCTCCTGGTGGACGAGGCCAACCAGGTGCGGGTGGCCGTGCCGCGGCGCGACTTCGCCGCCTACCTCTCGCTCGTCTGCGACCAGCCCCGCCGCTACGCGGCCGACGAGCCGGCCGTCGCCGAAGCGTTGCTGCACATGCTCGGCTCCATCGGCGCCGGCACCCGCTCCGCCGAGCGCCGCGGGCTGTTGGCCGGAGAGGTCCAGCGGGTCATGGCCGTGGCCGAACGGCACGTGGCCGACCCGGAAGACCTCGCCGAGCTGCGACGGCTCGCCGAGGCCGTGCAGGGACGGCTCGCGTCGTCGAGCGCCACCCCCGTGGTGGCCAGCGACGGGCGCACCCCGCCCGCGTTCTGACCGGTCCGGTTCCGGCTGTTAGGTGCGGCGGTCGGGCTCGCTGCTCACCGGACGCCGGCGGGGCCATAGCAGCAGGCCCAGCAACACAAAGAAGGCGAACACCGCACCCACCGTGGACGAGGCCACACCGCTGGCGTCGGTGATCACGACCACGTCCAGCGAGGTGGAGCGGGTCACGTCACCGCAGGTGACCGCCAGGTCGAACCGTCCGGCGGCGCTGGGGGCCGTTGCCACGACGCTGAACTCGCCGGCGTCGTCGGCGGTGGCAGAAGCCACCTCCCGCCCGTCGATGGTGGCCACGACGTCCTCGCCCGGCTCGCAGAAGTCGCCGGTGATGGTGACGTCGCCTCCCGAGGAGACCGAGGGGACGCCCAGCTCGAGTTGCGGTTCCGGCGCGCCATCCTCCTCGTCGCCGAGATCCACCTCGACTTCGTCGTCCGGTTCCTCGTCGGGATCGTCGTCCGGCTCCTCGGCAGGCCCGTCGCCTGGCTCGTCCGACTCCGGTTCGCCCTCTTCCTCCGACGGTGTGGTACCGGTCGGTGCGCCCGTATCGGCGGTGTCGGCCGGGGTGGGCTCGGCGGTGCCGGGCGAGCCGGGCTCGGGTTCCGTCGGGGGCTCCTCCGGCTCCTGGGGTTCCTCGGCGGGCTCTTCCGGTTCTTCGGAAGGCTCTTCGGGCCCTGCAGGCTCTTGTGTCACCTGGACCGTGCCCAGGTTCGAGCTCGGTGACGGCCGGGCGAGAAGGTCGATCGCGACCACCCAGTAGGTGTGGGTCGCCGGCGGCAGGCCGGGATCGCGGTAGGTGCGCTCGCCGCCCGGCACCGTGGCGATCTTGGTGCCGTCACGGAAGACGTTGAAGTGGGCCGCGTCGGGATGGTTGAGCGTGGCCGGCTCCCAGTCCCAGTTCAACACCGCGTCCGAGCCGTCCAGCGCCACGCTCAGCTCCGGCGCTTGCGGCAGGAACGCGATCGTGGCCCCGGCCTCCGGCGAGAGCGACTCCAGCACCGGGTTGAGGACGCGGCCGTCGACGAACGACTTGATCACCGCGACCTGATACGCGTAGGTGTCCTGCTCCAAGCCCGGGTCGGTGAACGTCTGCTCCGTCATGGGCGTGGTGCCGATGAGGCTGCCGTCGCGGTAGATGCGGTGGCCGTCGCCGGC
>CAYQMQ010000506.1:0-1624 GCA_964418395.1 uncultured Actinomycetota bacterium | reverse complement strand
TGCTGGGCCGTGGCGACGGCTTCGAGCTGCGAGTGCACCCCGAGCTTGCCCAGCACCGAACGGATCTGGGTGCGCACCGTCTCGTAGGACACCACCCAGCTCTCGGCGATCGCCTGGGCGCTCAGACCCTGCATGAGAGCGGTCAGCACCTGCTGCTCGCGGCGCGTGAGCCGCTGGAATGGCGCCAGGTCTTGCTCGCGGTCGCGGCGCTGCTCGCGCAGTTGGGCCAACAGAGCGTCGCGTTCGCCGGGCCGAAGCAGCGACCCGCGGGCGACGACCTCCCGAAGGTCGGCCATGAGATCGTCGAACCGGCGGTCCTTGCCGATCACTCCGACCGCGCCCGCCTCGACGCACTCCGCATGACGGGTCCGATCAGTAATGGCCGTCAGCATCGCCACCCGTGCGCCGGTTTCTCGCAGCGGGGCGATCAGCGGGATGCTGTCGCCCAGCTCGTCGCCGAGGTCAAGATCGAGTAGCACCACGGTGTAGGCCGTTTCTCGTGCGGCGGCCAAGACGTGGTCGAGGGAGTCGAGCGGCGCCAGGTCCGCAGCGATGCCCTCTTTGTGCAGCTGCTGTACGATGAGCTGGCCGAGCAGCTGCTGGTCCTCGACCACCAGCACCCGGTCGGGTGGCATCAGCTCCGGAGCAGCCTCGTCTCCTACTTCCGCCCGCGTATCGTGTGTCATCTGGCGCTCCCTGGAGTCGTCCGTCGGTCTTCGATCACGATTGGTCGGCTCGTCCCGTCCGGCTGGGCTTTTGCCAGCCAGACCGCGAAGGAAGCGCCGCCGCCCTCGCGTTCGTCCACCCACATCGCCCCGCCCTGCTCGTGGGCGAGCCGAGCGGCCACGGCTAGGCCAAGCCCTTTGCCCTTGCCTTGAGCTCCCTGGCCCCGGTTTCCACGCTGGAAGATCCGCTCGCGTTCTTCGAGGGGCACGCCGGGCCCGTCGTCCTCGCAGCGCAGCACGACCCCCTCCCGCCGGATGACGGCGCGAAGCTCGAGCGTCGAGGCGGCGGCGTGCTTGGCGGCATTGTCCAACAGCGCATCGACGATCTGGGCGAGGGCTGGCCCGCGGGCGAGCACCCACAGATCGGGCGGGATGTCGGCGTGCACCGTCTGGCCGCGCGCCCGGCCGCCGGCCACGACCGGCCCGAGCACCTCGGCTAGGCGCACGGGGCGCAACTGCTGTTGGTCGTCGGGGTCATCGAGCAGCAGGCGCAGCCGCTCGACGGTGCCGCGCACCGCATCCGACAGCATGGCCCGCTCCTCCTCGGAGAGCTGGCCGTGGCTGGCGTGCAGCGTGCTCACGCCGGCGTCGACGGTGGTGAGGGCGTTCTGTGCCTCGTGACGCAGCTCGGAGCGGGCGGCGTCGGCGGCGCGCAGCTGTTCGCGCACGGCCTTCGACGTCTCGATGGCCTCACCGACCTCGCGGCGGTGGCCGCTGGTGAGCCCGGCGACGTTGGCGCCGAGCCCGCCGGCCACCGTCAGCACCGTGGCGGTGTGGGCCAGGTCCGAGGCCAGCAGCGCCTGGGGCGTGTTGGCGAGATGGCCCAGCGCCTCCGCCCCGCCCACCGCGAGGGTCAACAGCGTGGCCCACGCCAACACCGGGTCGCGGCGCCGGTGACC
>CAYQMQ010000505.1:0-1644 GCA_964418395.1 uncultured Actinomycetota bacterium | reverse complement strand
ACGCGCTCGGCTGGGAGTGGGGCGGCGACTGGCGCTCCCTGAAGGACTGGATGCACTTCGAGCGTCCCGGCTGACGCTGCCCGCGCCCGTCCGCCCGTTGCGGCCCTCACGGTCGACGTCTCGTCCTTGCGGTCAGGTCACCTCCCGCTCCCGCTGTGGCCGCTGCCGCCGTGGGCGTCGTCCAGCGAGCCGGATCGTTCTCGTTGGCTGGCGATCACCCCGACACTCGAGGTCAACAGCAGCGCCACCACCGTGGCGAGCAGGGTGGTCGGCAGCACCAGCAACCCGGCCATCTCGCTGACCACGATCGTCGATCCGAGCGGGGTCTTCGTGACGCCGGCGTTGATCGAGGCCATGAGCGCCGCGATCAGCATGATCTCGTTGACCTCGGGAAAGCCGACGTGGCCGAGCCGTCCCAACGCGACGCCCACGAAGAACAGCGGGATGATGAACCCGCCGCGCCAGCCCGACGTCACGGTGACCGCCGACGCCACGAGCTTGCCGCCGGCCGCCAGCGCGAAGACGCCCGCACCGGCGGCCCCGGCCAGCACCGGGTCGATCTGCTCCTCGCCGAACGTCAGCGCGTAGGGCGTGGCGAACGCCAACAGCCCCAAGACGAGCCCGCCGATCGCCGGCCGCACGACGATCGGGATCCGCCCGAGCGTGTGGCGCAGGCCCTCCACCATGAAGGTGAAGACGGTGGCGACGCCGGCGCCGACGACCCCGCCGCCCACCGCCCACAGCAGGTCGCTTCTGGCCAGCTCCGGGCTGGCCGGGAAGTCGAAGATGGGCTCCAAGCCCAGGCTGCCGAGCAGCACCGACACCACGAAGCCGGACAAGGACCCGATGATCGCCGGCAGGAGCGCCTCGTAGTACTCCAGGCCGCGGCGGTGCAGGATCTCCAGCGCGAAGATCGCCGCCCCCAGCGGGGTGCCGAAGAGGACGGTGAAGCCCGCGGCCATCCCGGTGATGGCCAGCACCCGCACGTCGTCGGTGCTGCGGCGGCTCCACCGGCCGATCGACGATCCCAGCGTGCCGGTGGTCTGCACCAGCGGGGCCTCGGGTCCGGCCGCTCCGCCGGCGGCGATGCCCAGCAGGCTGACCGGGATGAGCGACCACAGCGAGCGGGGGTTCTCGGGCCGGCCGATGACGTGGATGTTGTTGACCAAAAGCTCCACGTCGCCCGGGTTGCCCACATAGCGCGTCAACAGCCCGATCGCGAGCCCGGTCGCGGTCAGGATGCCCAGCGACACCATCGACGTGTGGTGCTCGGGCCACAGCAGCAGCTGCAGCCCGCTGAGCACGGCGAGGTACAGCGCCCCGGCCACGCCGCCGAGCAGGCCCACCACGACCACCACGCCGTGGAGCCGTTGTCGGAAGGCGAACAGTTGGGGTGGGTTGAGCCGCAGCCGCCGGCGCGCATCGTCGTGGGAGGTCACGCCGGGTTCGTACCATTCACTGGCCGCCGGGCACCAACCGCGCGCAGGCGCGGGGATCGTCCGGCGAGACGGCTGCGAGCACCGCCGTGCAGTGAGACGGTGTCGGCGATGACCGAGACCACCGAGCAGATGGCCGCCCGTTGCCGTGGCCTCGACGGCAAGGGCTACGGCGGCTACAAGTCGCTGCGCGGCGTCCGGTGGGACG
>CAYQMQ010000504.1:0-1646 GCA_964418395.1 uncultured Actinomycetota bacterium | reverse complement strand
CGGAGCTGTGGTCGATCGTGGACTTCACCAACCGCGGGCTGCTGGGGTCACACGATCGATTCAAAAAGGCGTATTCGATCCCGGTGGAGCGGTGGGGCGACGAGCACGCCGCCGCGCGGCTGCGGCGGATGGTGTCGCCGTTTGTCATGCGCCGCACAAAGACCGACCCGGTCATCGCCGCCGACCTGCCCGACAAACACGAGGTCGACGTGGCCTGCTCGCTCACCCGCGAGCAGGCCACGCTGTACGCCGCGGCGGTGGACGAGGCCTTCCGCGACGCCGACGACGGCGGGTTGAGCGGCGCCGAGGGCGTCGACCGCCGGGGGCGGGTGCTGGCGCTGCTGACGGCGCTCAAACAGATCTGCAACCACCCCGCCCAGTACCTGGGCGAGACGGCGCCGTTGGCGCAGCGATCGGGCAAACTCGCCCGCGCCGCCGAGATGCTGGCCGAGATCACCGCCGCCGGCGAGCGCGCGCTGGTGTTCACCCAGTACCAGGCGATGGGCACGCTGTTGGCCCACCACCTCGGCGAGGTACTCGGGCTGGCCGACGTGCCGTTTTTGCACGGCGGCACGTCGCGCGCCGCCCGCGAGCGCCTCGTCGAGGCGTTCCAGACCGACCCGGGGGCGCCGCCGGTGCTGCTGGTGTCGCTTAAGGCCGGCGGCACGGGGCTGAACCTGACCGCCGCCACCCACGTGATCCACTTCGACCGGTGGTGGAACCCCGCGGTGGAGGACCAGGCCACCGACCGGGCGTTCCGCATCGGCCAGACCCGCACCGTGACCGCCCACAAGCTCGTCACCGCCGGCACGGTCGAGGAGCGCATCGCCGAGCTCATCACCGACAAGCGGGCGCTGGCCGACGCCGTGGTCGGCTCGGGGGAGGGCTGGATCGCCGAGCTGGGCGACGACGACCTGCACGACCTCGTGGCGTTGTCGGCCTCCGCGGTCGCCGACGACGAGGAGGGCCCGGGCGTGGGCGACCACCGCGGGAACCGGGCGGCGGCAACGGGGGTGCCGGCGTGAGCGCGCCGCAACGCTTCGGGCTGACCTGGTGGGGCCAGCGGTGGATCGCCGCGCTGGAGGCGCTCGGCGCGCTGTATGCCAACCGGCTGCCGCGCGGGCGGACCTATGCGCGCAAAGGCACCGTCAGCGGTCTGGAGGTGGCCGCGGGGATGGTCACCGCGCGCGTGGCCGGAAGCCGCGCCCAGCCCTACCGGGTGCGCCTCGAGCTGCCGGTGTTCGACGACGCGACGTGGCAGGCGGCGGTCGCGGCGCTGGCCGGGCAGGTGCGCCACGCCGCGGCGCTGGCCGACGGGCGAATGCCCGACGACGTCGACGACACGCTGGCCGACGCCGGCGTGTCGCTGTTCCCCGCAGCCGGCGAGCTGACCACGTCCTGCTCGTGCCCGGACGCGGCCAATCCGTGCAAGCACGTCGCCGCGGTCCACTACGTGCTCGCGCAAGCCTTCGACGCCGACCCGTTCCTGCTGTTCCGGCTGCGCGGACGGGAGCACGCCGAGCTGTTGGCGGCGCTGCGCGCGGCCCGCGCCGGCGAGGCGGTGCCCGCGGCGGAAGGCGGCGGCGACGACGACGGGACGGTGGCGCTGTCGGCGCTGTCGGCCGGGCAGCTGTGGGCCGCGCGCG
>CAYQMQ010000503.1:0-1647 GCA_964418395.1 uncultured Actinomycetota bacterium | reverse complement strand
TCGTGGGCGCTCCACCGCGGCGCGGCGCCCCGCCTCTCCCCCTCGGCCGCCGGCGGCGCCCCGGTCGGGGCAGCCGCAGCGGGCACCCTGCCGGTGTCGGAGCTGGGCACGGGCGGCGCAGGCGGCGCGGCCGTCGCGGGCGCGCCGTCACCGTCCGGCCCGGTCTCGCTGGTCGACTGGCCGACCCGCAGGTGGCGGCGCAGCGCGTCCCCGAAGGCCTCCTCGCGCCCGTCGACGTCGGCGGTGAGGCGGCGCAGGGTGGCGTCGAGGCCGTCACCGCCGTCGACGTCCTCGCCCGGCGACGTGCTCGCGGCCCGCCATCCGGCTGGTTCGGCGTCGGCGGCCGCCGTCTCGTCGGCGAGCCCGTCCTCGGCGCCAGCGGCGGCCACACCCGGCGGTGCGGCGGTCAGCTGCACCATCTGTTTGCCGAAGAAGCCCCCGACCCCCCCGCGGAGCACGCGGTCGGCGCGCACGATCGTGGCGCGCGGGCCGAGTCGCTCGGCGACCGCGGTCATGGCCTCCTGGGTGGTGGGGGCCTCGACGGTGACGGTCCCGTCGGGGAAGGCCGATGGCTGGCCGGGTGCGGGCGCGTCAGGCTTGGGCGTGGGCATCGCTGATCACTCCGGTCGGGACGATGGTGACGTGGGCGGGCAGCTCGGGGTAGGCGAGCACGGGCAGGGTGAGGTTCGCGGCGGCCAACGCGCGCTGCACCGGGCGGCGCAGCATCTGCCCGCAGACGAGCGCCAGGGGCTGTTGGCTGCGGGCGGCGGCCTCCCCCGCTTCGCGGGCCTGGTCATGCAGGGCCTGCAGACGCGCCGGGTCGAGCGCCAGGTGGCGCTGGCCGTCGAGGTCGCGCAGCGCCTCGTGCAGCGCGGCTTCGAACGACGGCTCGAACGTGACCACGGCCAGGCGGCCCTCCGGGGCGATCTTGGCCACGATGGCCGCGCCCACCGCCACGCGCGCGGCTCCGGCCAGCTGCTCGACGTTGCGGGTCTCGCCGAGCCGCCCCGAGACCGCCTCCACGATCGGGGCGAGGTCGCGGATCGTCACGCGTTCGCTGAGCAGCTCGCGGAGCACGTGGTGCAACAGCGGCAGCGGGACCTGCTCGCCCACTTCCCCGGCCAGCAACGGCTCGTCGGCTCGCAGGCCCTCGACCAGCAGCTGCACCTGTTGGCGGGTGAGCAGCGTGGAGGCGTTGGCGCGCACCACTTCGGCGAGATGGGTCACGATGACCGACGAGCGGTCGACCACCGTGGCGCCGGTGGTCGCCGCAGCCGGACGGGCGTCGCTGGTGATCCAGAAGGCGGTGAGGCCGAACACCGGCTCGGTGGTCTCGGTGCCGCCGAGCTGGCGCAGGTCGCTGCCGTCGCCGGCGGGCAGGGCCAGCGCGCGGTCGCGGGGCGCCTCGCCGCGGCCGACCTCCACGCCGTGCAACATCACGCGGTAGGTGGCCGGCGGCAACGTCACGTCGTCGCGGGTGCGCACATACGGCATCACCAGGCCGAGCTCCATGGCGATCTGCTGGCGCAGCGCCCGCACCCGCTCGAGCAGGTCACCGCCGGCGGTGGCGTCGATCAAGTCGAGCGCGTCGTAGGACAGGTGCAGCTCGAGCGGCTCGACGCGCATGCGGCTGACCAGCGCCTCGGG
>CAYQMQ010000502.1:0-1657 GCA_964418395.1 uncultured Actinomycetota bacterium | reverse complement strand
ATGCCGGCATCGCCCACCTGTTCACGCTGTCCGGGGGCCACATCTTCCCGATGTACGACGGCGCCCGCCGCGAGAGCGTCCGCCTGATCGACGTCCGCCACGAGCAGACCGCTGCGTTCGCCGCCGAGGCACTGGGCAAGCTCACCCGGACGCCGCAGGCGGTGTCGGTCACGGCCGGGCCAGGGGTGACCAACACCATGTCCGCGGTGGCCGGCGCGCGCTTCGGCGGCTCGCCGATGGTCGTGCTCGGCGGCCGCGCTCCGCAGACGACCTGGGGCCAGGGCAGCCTGCAGGAGATCGATCACACGCAGTTCATGACCGCGGTGACCAAATCCGCGACCACGGCCACCGACCCCGCTGGCGTTGGCCCCGCCGTCGCCGAAGCCTGGCGGGAGGCGGCGAGCCCCCGGCGCGGTCCCACCTTCGTGGACGTGCCCCTCGACGTCGTCTACACCCCCGCGGCCGAGTCCACGGTGCCGGCCGTGCCAGAGCCGGACCAGCCACCGGTCGACGACGACGCCGTGGCCGAGGCTGGACGGGCGCTGGGCGCGTCCCAGCGGCCGGTGGTGGTGGCGGGCACGGACGTGTGGCTGTCCGGCGGTGTTGATGCGCTCACGCAGCTGGTGGAGACGCTGCGGGCACCCGCGATCTGCAACGGGATGGGGCGTGGCACCCTGCCCGCCGATCATCCTCAAGCGATCTCCCGTGCCCGCGGTGACGCGCTGAAGGCTGCCGACCTCGTGGTGGTGATCGGCACCCCGCTGGACTTCCGCCTGGGGTTCGGCCACTTCGGGGGCGCGGAGGTGGTCCACGTGATGGACGCTCCCGAGTCGCTGGCCGCCCACGTGCCGCTGCGAGCCGGCGTCAGCGGCCACCTGCCCTCGAGCCTCGTTCGGCTGTCTGAGACCGCCGGCGGGCCCGCGGGCGAGACCGCCGCGGCCCGCGAAAGCTTTCTCGAGGAACTGACCGAGGGGGAGCGCGGCCGCCGCGCCGACCAGCGCGAGCTGCTCACCACGAACGTCGACCCGATCCATCCCGCACGGGTGATGGGCGCGTTGAGCGAGGTGCTTGACCGCGACGCGGTCGTGATCGGCGACGGTGGCGACTTCGTCTCGTTCGCGGGACGGTATCTGGACAGCTACACCCCGGGCCGCTGGCTGGATCCGGGCCCCTACGGCTGCCTGGGTACGGGCATGGGGTATGCGGCCGCCGCGCGGCTGGCCCATCCCGATCGGCAGGTGGTGTGCCTGCTGGGCGACGGCGCGGCGGGCTTTTCGCTGATGGACTGCGACACGCTGGTGCGTCATGATTTGCCCGTTGTGATCGTCGTCGGCAACAACGGCATCTGGGCGCTGGAGAAGTACCCGATGCAACAGCTGTACGACGGCTGGGACGCGGCGGCTGACCTGCAACCGGGCGTGCGCTACGACGACATCGCGACATCGCTCGGTGCGGACGGCGAGACCGTGGACACCGCGGTGGAGCTGGTGCCGGCGCTGCGGCGTGGGTTCGCCGCCGGGGCCCCGTATCTCATCAACGTGGCCCTTGACCCGTCCGTGGCTTATCCCCGGTCGACTCTCCTGGCATGAGCAACTCAAGCAGCGAAGCGGTAGTTGCCTGACATGAGCAACTCAAGCAGCGAAGCGGTAGTTGCCTG
>CAYQMQ010000501.1:0-1660 GCA_964418395.1 uncultured Actinomycetota bacterium | reverse complement strand
GCACCAGGTGCTCGTGTCCGCCCAGCACCAGCCCGACATCGACACCGACACGCTGCTGGCCCCCGACGTGCTCGAGCACGTGGTGGCCCCCTGCATCCCCGACGGTCTCGGCTTCGACGAGGCGGACGTGCTCGTCAACCCCTCCGGGCGCTTCGAGCTCGGCGGCCCCCAGGCCGATGCCGGCGTGACCGGGCGCAAGACCGTGGTCGACACCTACGGGGGCGTGGCGCGCTCCGGCGGCGGCGCGCTCAGCGGCAAGGACGCCACGAAGGTCGACCGGTCGGGGTCGTACGCCGCCCGGTGGGTGGCCAAGACGATCGTGGCCGCCGGGCTCGCGCGCCGCGCCGAGCTGCAGATCTCCTACGCGATCGGCATGGCCCGCCCGGTGGCGCTGCGCCTGGAGACGTTCGGCACCGAGCAGGCCGACCCGGACGCGATCCTCGCCGGCGTCCGCGAGGTGTTCGACCTGCGCCCGGCGGCGATCATCCGCGATCTCGACCTGCTGCGGCCGCGATTTCTGACCACCACCTGCTACGGCCACTTCGGGCGCGCCGGCGGGTGGTTCACGTGGGAGCGCACCGACCGCGCTGGCGCCCTGCGGTCCGCCGTGAGCGGCTAGCTGGCGCCGCCTGCCCGCCTGCCTGCCGGATGCCGTTCGCCCACGTCGCCGTCGAGGTCGCCGGCGCCCATCTCGACCGGCCGTTCGACTACCACGTGCCGCCGGGCTGGCCGGTCGACGTGGGCCACCGGGTCCGGGTGGACTTCGCCGGCCGCCGGCCCGAGGGGTGGGTGGTGGGCCTGGCCGACGAGCCGGCCACCGAGCCCGAGCGGGTCAAGCCGCTGCGGGCGCATCTGTCGGCGGTGCCGGCGTTCGGCCGCGGCGATCTGACGTGGCTGCGGTGGGTCGCCGAGCGGTGGGCGTCCACGCTGCCGGCCACGCTGCGCCTCGCCGTGCCCGACCGGATCGCGGGGGTGGACCGCGACGTGGCGCGCTGGGGGCCCCCGCCGGGATGGCAGCCCGCCGACCGCCCGCCGTGCCCCGCCGGCACCTGGAAGCCGTATCCGGCCTCGCGGCTGCTGAAGGCCGCCGCGGGACGCGACGCGCCCGGCGCTTGGTGGCTGCGGCCGCTGCCGGGCGACGACGCCGAGGCGATGCTGGCCGATCTCGTCACCCGCTGTGTAGCCGCCGGGCGCACCGCGCTGGTGCTCGCCCCCGACCCGGGCTCGCCGCTGCTGGATCTCGCGCTGGGGGTGGCCGGGCCCGCCGGCGCCGACCTGCGCGCCGGCGATCGCCGTCGGCGCTACCGCGATTTCCTGCGCGCCCGGCTGGGTCACGCGCGGGTGGTCGTCGGCGAGCGCGGGGCGGCGCTCACCCCGCTGCCCGACCTCGGGCTCGTGGCCCTGGCCGACGAGGCCAACCCGGCCTGGAAGGAGCGCCGCACCCCCCGCCACCACGCCCGGGACGCGGTGTTGGGCCGGGCGCGGCTGTGCGGGGCGCCGGCCGTGGTCACCGGCTCGCTTCCCAGCGCCGGCTTGTGGCGCCACCTCGGCGACGGCCACGTGAGCGCGGCGCGCCCGGCCCGCGACATCGAGCGCGCCCGCCATCCGCGCGTCGACGTGATCGACACCGGCGTGCCGCTGCCGTCGCGGCGCGGCCGGC
>CAYQMQ010000500.1:0-1663 GCA_964418395.1 uncultured Actinomycetota bacterium | reverse complement strand
CCTCGTTGAAGAAGTTCGGCTCCGCGGTGGACGCGGGCGATCACGGCGCCGCCGAAGTCGCTTATCGCGCAGCGGCCCGCGAGCTCGACAAGGCGGTGAGCAAAGGCGTGGTGCACCGCAACCACGCGGCAAACAAGAAGTCGCGCATGGCACGGCGACTAGCGTCAATGGCCTGAACGCCCACCGCCGCGGCGGACACGGCGCCGGCCTGGGGCCGGCGCCGACGTACGTCGATGGCCCCGACCGGCGCCCGCTGACGGGGGCCACACCCGGGAACAGACCGATCACTGGGGGTTGGCACGCTGATGACCGATGCGCTGGTGGACCGCTATGCGGCGGTGGTGCTCGACGTGGATGGCGTGCTGATGCGCGGGCGCGAGCCGGTGCCCGGCGCAGCGGCCACGCTGGCGGCATTGCGCGCCCGCGGCCTCGGCGTCGCGCTGGCGACGAACAACGCCTCGCGCTCGCCCGAGGACATCGCCGGATGGTTGGCGGGGGCGGGGCTTTCGGTTGAGCCGTCCATGGTGGCCACCAGTGCTCAAGCCACCGCTCGGATGATGCGCGGCGACGAGCGCGCCTTCGTGATCGGCCTGAAGGCGCTGCGCCACGAGCTGGCGTCCGTTGGCGTCGACGTGGTCGACGACCCGGCCGTGGCCGACACCGTGGTGGTCGGCATCGACCCGGAGCTGTGCTATCCCGCCTTGCGCGATGCCGCCACCGCCCTGTGGGATGGCGCCCGGTTCGTGGCCACCAACCTCGACCCGAACCTGCCCACCGAGAACGGCCCGAAACCGGGAAACGGCGCGATCGTGGCGGCCTTGCAGGTGACCACCGAGCGCGAGCCCGAGGTGGCCGGCAAGCCCGGCCCGGAGCTGATCCACGCGGCGATCGCCACCCTCTCCGACCCCTCGGGGCCGGTGCTGGTGGTCGGCGACCGGGTCGAGACCGACATCGCCGCGGGCACACGGGCCGGCTGCGACACCGCCCTGGTGCTCACCGGGGCGAGCTCGTCAGCGGACGCCGACGGCGCCGACCCCGCCCCCACCTGGCTGCTCGACGACGTCAGCGGCCTGCTGCGCCCCCCGCCGACCTGAGCCTTGCAGGGCGGACGGCCGGCGGAACCCGGCGACTCCCCGGGTTCAGGTTCGGCGCTGGAAGAAAGCGCGGGCCTGGAGGGCACGCACCGAACGCGGAACGTGGCTGGCCCAGAACCGCCCATTGACCTCCGACGAGCGTGGGAGGGTCAGCCGCTGCCCGATACTGACGGCACGACCCGCTGAGGCTGCACATCGAGGTCACGGTCAGCGATGGCCACGACCGCGCGCTCCAGCACCAGCTCATCGGACAGCTCGCCGCCCTTCATCTCGGCGTCGGCGTCCGCGAGCACGCGGAACGCCGCGGTGAGCTCACCGGCGCCGAAGTTGCGGCGCACGCCCTGCAGGCGACGCCGTTGGCCCTCGCTGATCTTGAGCTTGGCGGCCTTGGCGTCGAGATCGGCGGCGACGGCCACGAGCGTGCGCACCCGATAGGCCAGCGCGCCGAGCACCATCACCGGCTCGTCGCCGCTGGCCAACGCCCCGCGCAACAGCGTGAGCGCGCGTTGCGGCTCGCGGTCGCACATGGCGTCGGCCACCGCGAACGAGCCCCGGCTGCCGTGGCCCAC
>CAYQMQ010000499.1:0-1666 GCA_964418395.1 uncultured Actinomycetota bacterium | reverse complement strand
ACGTCGGCGCCGTGGGTCGCGGCGTACTCGATGCCCGCGGCGACGTCGGAGGCCACGCCGCTGCCGTCGTCGCCCAGCACCTTCACCGGCAGGAACCGGCACCGCCAGCAGGCCCCGGCGATGCCGCCGGTGTTGTCGGCCTCGGCGGCGGCCACGCCGGCGCTGGCCGTGCCGTGCCCGTAGCGGTCGGTGGTGTCGGTGGGGGCGCCGTCGTCGGTGAAGTTGGCGCCGTCGTCGGTGGTGTCGCCGCTCAGCGGCGCGACCAGGCCGTCGACGATGTCGCCGGTCACGTTGGCGAGCAGGTCGTCGTGCTGGGCCTCCACGCCGGTGTCGAGGATCGCGATCGTCACCTCGGGGTCGCCGATGGTGGTCGTCCAGGCCTGGGGGGCGTTGATCCGCTGCAGGCCCCACTGATCGACCCACCGCGCGTCGTTGGGGACGCGCGCGTGGGCGCGGACGCCGACGTCCCGCTCGACCTCGGCCACGCCGTCGACCTTGCGCAACCGCCGGGCGGCTTCGTTGACGTCGCCGGGCACCTCGTACACCAGCGCATCGAGGGTCGGGATCAGGTGGCGCCGCGTGAGATCGAGGGCGGCGGCCTCCTCCTCCACCGCCGCCAGGGCCGCGTCACGGTCGGCCACGGCCTCGCCCGCCTGCGCCGGGGCGAGGCGCACCACCAGCACCCGAGGCGCCGTCCCCGCCGTGGTGGTCGACCCGCCGTCGTCGCCGTGCGCGTCGCCTCGCGCGGCGACGGCCGCCCCCGCTGTCACCGCCACGATCACCGCGGCCACGACGAGCGCGGCACGCCACGCCCTCCGCGCCGACAGCGATCGAATCGCGGCGGCCATTGAATCCTCAGTGCTCGCATAGATACGCATAGTGACGCGAGCCTAGACTACGTAGAGAACTAGTGAGACAACATAAAGTGATTTCCCCCTAAAAAGACCAATCGGGCCAATGGTGTGCCCCCAACGAGGGGGAGATGCTTACAGCATCAGTCCAACGACGGGCCTGTCCGCGCTAGCTGCCCGCTGGGCCCGCAGCGTGGCGATGGTGCGCGCCGGCGCGCGCGGGTTGGCCGGCGGTCCGGCCGACGAGTGGCCGCGGTGCCGGCCAGCCGGTGGTCAGGCCTCGACCGGGTCGAAGGCGAGCACGCTGGCGGTGAAGCCGTGCACGAAGCTGCGCGAGCCCACGGGGCCGAACTCGCCGGCGCAGAAGAAACCCGCCAGCGGCAGCTCACCGAGCGAGTCGCGCACGAGGCTGGCGTCGTGGTCGGGTTCGCGGAACAGCTGCTGGCCGCGCCCGTTGCAGGTGAACAGCAGCCCCGCCGAGGGCGCGCCGTCGTCGACGAAGCGCGACAGCAGCTCGCGCAGGTCCTCGTCGGCGCTGGCCGCGTCGCGCACGTGGAACTGCACGGTCTGGCCCACGTCGAGCAGGTCGCCCACCACCAGCGCCCCGGTGTCCTGCTGGGCGCCGAGGACGCCGCGCACCAGGAAGTCGCCGCGGCCGAAGTCCTCTTTGTACTCGTCGATGGCCGTGCCGATGTGCAGCCCCGTCTGCATGCGCTGCTGGTCCTCGGGCGGGGCCGACTGGTAGATCTCGCGCACCCGGTCGACCGGCGGGGAGCCGCCGAGCTCCTGCAGCAGGTTGCGGTCCGCGCCGGTGA
>CAYQMQ010000498.1:0-1671 GCA_964418395.1 uncultured Actinomycetota bacterium | reverse complement strand
CCACCAGCGAGCGGATGCTGCGCGCCAACGTCGCACCGGGTGTGGCGCGGCGGACAACCCGCGCCGGGCCCCGGCTGTCGGTCTACGGCCGCGCCCGCCAACCCTGTCCGCGCTGCCACACGCCGGTGCGGGTGGCCCGGCACGGCGACCAGGCCCGGATCACATACTGGTGCCCGCGGTGCCAGGGGCCCGGACCACACGCGTCCGGCGAGCCCGCCGCCGGCGACAGCCGCCGCCCGCGCCGCGTGGTGGGCTAGGGGTCTCGTCGCAGGCGGCGTAGGCTGCATCCGCTGCCGGTTGTCACGGCCGCCAGTATGGGTAGGGATGCGACCGCGCTGGTGGACGAGCCCACGACGTCAGGTCGGTGCCGATGTGCGGATTCAGTGGAGAGGTGCGCTTCGACGGAGGCTGGGCCGACGAGCGCGCCGTCGCCCGCATGAGCGAGTGCCTGCACGCCCGGGGTCCCGACGGCGCCGGCCTGTACGCCCAGGGCCCCATCGCCTTCGGTCACCGGCGGCTGAAAGTCATCGACCTGTCCGAGCAGGCGGCGCAGCCGATGATCGACTCCGAGCTGGGCCTGACGCTGGTCTTCAACGGCTGCATCTACAACTACCCGCAGCTGCGCGACGAGCTCGCCGGCGCCGGCTACCGGTTCTTCTCCTCCGGTGACAGCGAGGTGCTGCTCAAGGCCTATCACCACTGGGGCGAGGCGTTCGTGGAACGCCTCCACGGCATGTTCGCCTTCGCGATCGCCGAGCGGGACACCGGCCGGGTGGTGCTGGGCCGCGACCGCTTGGGGGTCAAGCCCCTGTATCTGAGCCACGGCCCGGGGCGGTTGCGCTTTGCCTCGACGCTCCCCGCGCTGCTGGCCGGCGGCGGGGTCAGCACCGACGTCGACCCGGTCGCCTTGCAGCACTACCTGACGTTCCACTCGGTGGTGCCGCCCCCGCGCACCATCCTGGCGGGCGTGCGCAAGCTCGAGGCGGCCACGCTGGCGATCGTCGAACCCGACGGCCGCCAGCGCACCCGCCGCTACTGGGAGCCGCGGTTCGAGCGCCGCCCCGACCGCGCTGACTGGACCGTCCGCGACTGGGAGGAGGCCACCCTCGAGGCGCTGCGCACCGCGGTGCGCCGCCGGCTGGTCGCCGACGTGCCCGTGGGCGTGCTGCTGTCCGGCGGTCTGGATTCCAGCCTGGTGGTCGGGCTGCTGGCGGAGGAGGGCCAAGCCGGCCTGTCCACCTTCAGCGTGGGGTTCGAGTCGGTCGGGGGCGAGGAAGGCGACGAGTTCAAGTACTCCGACGTGATCGCGGAGGAGTTCGGCACCGACCACCACCAGTTCCGCGTGCCCACCGAGCAGATGCTGCCGGCGCTGCAGGACGCGATCGCCGCGATGAGCGAGCCGATGGTCAGCCACGACGCCATCGGTTTCTACCTGCTGAGCCAGGAGGTGGCGAAGTCGGTCAAGGTGGTGCAGTCCGGCCAAGGGGCCGACGAGGTGTTCGGCGGCTACCACTGGTACCCGCCGATGCTGGCCGCCCCCGAGCAGGGTGACGAGCTCGGCGTGGACACCTACGCCGAGGCGTTCTTCGACCGCAGCTACGACGAGCTGGCCGGCATCGTGGCCCCCGCTCACCTGCCCGACACCGACCACGCCCGCGCGCTGGTCGCCGA
>CAYQMQ010000497.1:0-1673 GCA_964418395.1 uncultured Actinomycetota bacterium | reverse complement strand
GCCGCACAGCCCTGGCTGGCGCCGCGCCCCGATCGGGACACCCTCGCCCAGCTCCGGCGGCTGGCCGACGTGATCCTGCTCGACAGCGGCCCGTCGCTGTCGGTCAACGACCCCTCGGTGCTGATGCCCGCCGCCGACGCGGTCGTCGTCGTGGCCCGGGCCGGGCGCATCAGCGTCGAGGGCGCCCACCGCACCCGTGAGCTGTTGCACCGGGTCGGCGCGCCGGCACTGGGGCTGGTGTTCAACGCGGTGCCCGCGCGCAACCGCAGCCTCCCGTATCACTCATCGGGCAGCAGCGGCGGCGTTCCGGGCCGTGACTCTGCGCTGCAGCGGCTGCTGCGTTGGTGGCTGCAACCTGCCAGCGACCCCCCACGAGCCCCCGGGGCCAGCGGTCACCACAGCGCTCTGCCCACGTCGCAACCACCCGAACCACAACCGAGCACCCACATCGAGGTGCCGCAGCCCAACGGCCACCACAGGGAGAGGTCGCGATGAGCGAGCTGATCTCGGCGCTGGCCGACCGCCGCGCCCGGGTGGCCGTCGTCGGTCAGGGGTATGTGGGTCTGACGCTGGCAGCCGGCGCGGCCAACGCCGGGTTCGCCGTCACCGGGGTGGACACCGACGCCGAACGCCTCGCCCGGCTGGCCGCCGGCGAGCTGTGCGTCCCCGGCGTCGAGCCCGGCGCCTACCACCTCGCGATGGACAGCGGCCGGCTGGCCTTCGGCGCCGACGCCGCCGCGACCGCGGCCGCCGCCGACGTGGTCGCCATCTGCGTGCCCACCCCGGTGGTCGAACACCGGCCCGACCTGTCCGCGGTCGAAGCCGTGGGCGACGTGCTCGCTGGCCACCTCACCGCCGGCACGCTGGTGATCCTGGAGTCGACGACCTATCCGGGCACGACCGAGCAGGTGCTGGCCCCCCGGCTGGAGTCCGGCGGGCTGGCGGTGGGCGGCGACCTCCTGCTGGCCTATTCGCCGGAGCGCATCGACCCCGGCAACACCAAGTACGGGCTGGCGACCACACCGCGGGTGGTCGGCGGCGTCAACGCGGCCAGCACCGAGGCCGCCGCTGCCTTCTACGCCACGATCGTCCACGAGGTCCATCGCGTGTCCAGCTGCCGGGCCGCCGAGCTGGCCAAGCTGTTGGAGAACACCTTCCGGATGGTCAACATCGCGCTGGTCAACGAGCTGGCCATGCGCTGTGCCGAGCAGGGCATCGACGCCTGGGAGGTCATCGACGCCGCCGCCTCCAAGCCCTTCGGGTTCATGCCGTTCCGGCCGGGCCCCGGCGTGGGCGGCCACTGCATCCCGCTGGACCCGGCCTATCTCGCGTGGCAGTCGCGGCGCGACACCGGCCGCCCGTTCCGACTGGTCGAGCTGGCCCAGGACCTCAACGCCGAGATGCCCGCCTGGGTGGCCACCCGCGTCGCCGAGGCGCTCAACGAGCACGGCAAGGCTGTACGCGGCTCGCGGCTGTTGGCGCTGGGGGTGACCTACAAAGCCGACGTCGGCGATCTGCGCGAGTCGGCGTCGGTGCGCGTGTTGGAGGAGCTGGCCCGCCGCGGCGCCCAGCTCGCCTATCACGACCCGTTCGTGGACGAGCTCGCCGTCGACGGGCAGGCGCTGGCAAGCCACGAGCCCACCGACGCCGACGTGACCGAGGCCGACGCGGTG
>CAYQMQ010000496.1:0-1675 GCA_964418395.1 uncultured Actinomycetota bacterium | reverse complement strand
CGAACACGAACCCGACGTAGTCGTCGTCGCTCGACGTCTGCACCTCGATCACGCCGTCGATCTCGGCCCCCGCGGTGAGCGTCTCGGGGCTGACGAAGAACGTGGGCGAGTGGTTGATCGTCTGGGTCACCGCGCTGCCGTCGTCGGCGACGTCCCAGTCACCCCATTCGGGTATGCCCTGCTGTGTCCAGTCGCGCAGGTCCAGATCGATCTGGGCTTCGGCGTCACCCGACGCAACGAGCAGTGCGGCGGCGACGGCCAACACAGCTACCACCCCCACAAGGACACGGGACACCACGACATGCGACATGAGTTGCTCCCCCCTGTTGAAAACCGGATTCCCCAGCAATGTCGCCCAGCATCGTGCCCCCCGGGCGGCCCCACCCGTATAAGCCTAGCCCCGCCGAACCGGGGCGCAAGGGCCCTGGGCTTGAGCGGGTAGCTAGACGTCGGGGCGCAGGCGAACGGCGAGCAGGGTGGCGTCGCCGAGTTGGGAGGGGTCGCCGCGGTTGGCGCGGGCCCGTATTTCGGCGAGGGTCGCTTCCGCGTCCAACCCTGCCGTGTGCTGGAGGGCGGCCGCGATCCCGTCGGCGGCCCCCGGCTTGCCGTCCCGGCGAAGTTCGCTGGCCCCGCCGGTGTGGCCCAGCAACAGATCGCCTGGCTCCAGCGTCGCGAGCGTGTGCGGGGGATCGTCATGTGAGCCGCCAGCAGGGCTGTCGGACTCGATCCGGTCAACGGAGCCGTCGCCGCGGCGCACCAGAAGGGGCGGGTGCCCGTCGGAGGCCATCGTCAGCGTCGCCCCGTGAGCGCCGATGTGCAGATGGGCACAGGTCGCGGCGCACAAGCTCTCGTGGGGACCGGCTCGGACGAGCGCCTTGTTGAGCATCCTCAGCACGTACGCCGGGTCGGCGTGTTGGATCGCGGCGGCGCGCGCCGTGTGGCAGGCCACCGAGGACAGCGAGACGGCCTCCGTGCCGGTGCCACCGACATCGCCGAGCACGACGAGATATCCCTGCGGGGTGTCGACGACGTCGTGGAAGTCCCCGCCGATGGAGTCGGCCGGGTCGGGCCGCACGGCGACGTCCAGCCCGGGGGGCGCGGGCCAGGTCGGTGGCGCCAGCGCCCGTTGCAGCAAGCGGGCGGTCCGATCGCGCTCGGCGTACCGCGTGGCGTTGTCGACCGCGAAGGCCGCCCGGCTGGCCACGTCCTGCAGCAGCGGGAGATCATCCCTGGCGTACCGGCCCCCGGGATGCGATCGGACCAGGGTGATCACACCCAGCGGGCGGCTTCCGGCGAGCAGCGGCACCGCCACGGCCGAGACCGGCCGCAGGGCTCTCATGAGCTCGAGGTGCTCGTCGTCGGCGGCGAGAAAGACCAGCAGTTCGTCGGTGACGTGGTCCAGCAGCTCCGGCTGACCGGTGCGCACGGCCTCGGCCGGGCCATGCCGGTCGTTGGAGCCGTAGTGGTCCCGCAAGCGCCGCACTGTGTCAACCCAGTCCGGATCGGCGTGGGCCGCAGCCGCGAGCCGAAGCTCGTCTTCGACAAGGAGGTCGATGGTGCACCAGTCCGCGAGCCAGGGCACAGCGAGATCGGCGAGCTGCTGCAACGTCTCGTGGACGTCCAGCGACTGGCCGAGCAGCGTGCTGACCTCGGTCAGGAACGCCAGCCGGTGACA
>CAYQMQ010000495.1:0-1680 GCA_964418395.1 uncultured Actinomycetota bacterium | reverse complement strand
GTCGACGTCGTCGCGGCCGCCGTCGGCGTCGAGCACCACCGCGCGGTTGGTGTCGGTGGCAAAGCCGCTGCCGGGCTGGTCCACGCGGTTGACCACGATCAGGTCCAGGCGCTTGCGGGCCAGCTTGTCCTTGCCGTGGGCCTCCTCGTCGCCGGTCTCGGCGGCGAAGCCGACCAGCACCTGGTCGTCGCGGCGGCGCGCGCCGACGTCGGCGAGGATGTCGCGGGTGCGGGTCAGCGCGATCGGCTCGGGGTCGCCGGCGTCCTTCTTGATCTTGTGCGCCGCGACGGTGGCCGGGCGGTAGTCGGACACGGCGGCGGCCCCGACCACCACCTGGGCCTGGTCGGCGCGGGCCAGCACCGCCTGGTGCATCTCCTCGGCGGTCTCCACCCGCGTCACCGTCACCCCCGGCGGGTCGGGCTGCTCGCCGGGCCCGGCCACCAGGTCGACGTCGGCGCCGCGGCGGGCGAGCTCGGCGGCCACCGCATAGCCCATCCGGCCGCTCGAGCGGTTGGTCAGCACCCGCACCGGGTCGATCGGCTCGCGGGTGGCGCCGGCGGTGACCACCGCCCGCACGCCGGCAAGGGGCGGCTCGGGGCGGCCGGGGCCCGCCGCATGGCGGGCGTCGGCGATCGCGGCGAGCAGGGCCGGCTCGTCGGCCAGGCGCCCGGCGCCCTCGTCGCCGCCGGCCAGCGCGCCGGTGTCGGGGCCGACGACGACCACGCCGCGGCGGCGCAGGCGGTCGACGTTGTCCACGGTGGCGGGGTGGTGCCACATCTCGGTGTGCATCGCGGGGGCGACGACCACCGGGGCGGTGACGCACAGCAGCGTCGACGACAGCAGGTCGTCGGCCAGCCCGCCGGCCATCTTCGCCAGCACGTTGGCGGTGGCGGGGGCGACGACGGCGACGTCGCACTCGCGGGCCAGGCGCACGTGCAGGATGCGGTGGGCGTCGTCGAACACGCCGGTGGGCGTCTCGCGGCCGGTCAGCGACGCGAAGGTGGCCGGCCCCACGAACTCGGCGGCGGCGGGGGTGAGCACCGCCTGCACGCTCGCCCCGGCGGTGATCAGCGCCCGCGTCAACGAGGCGGCCTTGTAGGCCGCCACGCCGCCGGACACCCCCAGCAGGACGTGGGCACCGGCCAGCGCCGGCGCCACCGGCTCGCGGGGGGGTGGCTCAGCGGTCATCGCCGGGCGGGCGGCCGCGGCCCGCGGTCGCGGCCCGCTGGGCTAGGCGTCGTCGTCGTTCGAGGGCCCCTCGCCGCCCTCGCCGAGCTCGTCGCCGCCCTCGCCGGACTCGTCGCCGAGGTCGACGTCGCCGAGGTCGGCGAGCGACTCGTCGGCCACCCCGGCGCCTTCGCCGGCTTCGGCCAACGCCGTGTCGGCGGCTTCGTCCTCACCGCCGTCGCCTTCGAGGTCGAGGCTGACGACCTCGGCTCCCGTGTCGCCTTCGTCGCCGCCGAGCAGCTGCTCGGCCACGCGCATCGCCTCGCCGGGCTCCTGGGCCACGATCTTGCCCTGAGCGATCTCCTCCAAGGCGATCGACAGCGGCTTGTTGGACTCCACGCGGTCGACGAGCGGCGGCGTGTAGCGCCCGAGCCCTTCGCCGAGCGAGTGGTAGTAGGCGTTGATCTCGCGCGCCCGGCGGGCGGCGAGATGCACCAGCGTGTACTTGCTGGG
>CAYQMQ010000494.1:0-1693 GCA_964418395.1 uncultured Actinomycetota bacterium | reverse complement strand
TCTGCGGCATCGGCCCGTCCGCCGCACTCACCACCAAAATCGCCCCATCCATCTGAGCCGCACCCGTGATCATGTTCTTCACATAATCCGCATGGCCCGGACAATCCACATGCGCATAATGCCGATTATCCGTCTCATACTCCACATGGGCCACCGCGATCGTGATCCCCCGCTCACGCTCCTCCGGCGCCTTGTCGATCGCATCAAACGCCATCGACTCCACCGACGCGTTGCGCTTGTTCAACACGCTCGTGATCGCCGCCGTCAACGTCGTCTTCCCATGATCAATATGACCAATGGTGCCCACATTCAAATGCGGCTTGCTCCGCTCGAACTTCGCCTTGCCCATCGTGGTGCTCCTGTGCTCAGGTTCGCGTCGCGGGTCGGTGGCGCACGCGTCGGGGTCGGTGGGCTGAGGTCGTCGCCGGGCGGCGCAGCCGTCCGGCGGCGACCCGTGGGCGGTCGGCCCATGCGGCACGCGCCACCAGTGTCGCAGGTGCCCTGCGGCGGTGGCGCGGCATTGCGGCGCCGCGGCGTGGTGCGCGGCGGTAGCGGCGGGTGGATTCGAACCACCGACCTCTCGATTATGAGCCGAGCGCTCTAACCGCTGAGCTACGCCGCCGCGTCGGTTGTGCGCCCGGGCGCGGCCCGGGCCGAGCCCCCCAGCGGAATCGAACCGCTGACCTTCTCCTTACCATGGAGACGCTCTACCGACTGAGCTAGGGGGGCACGGCCGGGCCGCGGCAAGGGCGACCCGAGCGTCCGACAGTATGAAGAGACCCCCTGCGTGCTGCAACCGGGCTGCGAGCGCCGCGGGTGGGCACACTGGGTGGTGATGGACACCGACGACCCTGGCGAGAACCCGGCGGCGCCGGAGCTGCCGACCGCCTCCGAGCAGGCGCGGCGCCTCGACCGCCGCGCCAAGCCCCTGTGGATGGTCACCGGTCTGTTGGCCCTGGTCCAGGTGCTGGCCGTGGTCGGGCTGCTCGACTTCCTCGTGCGCCACCCGCTGCCGGAAGGGCGGGTGACCGCCGGGGTGGCGCTGGTGGGCCTGGTGGCGGTCGTCGTCGTGCCGTTCGTGCGCTACTCGCGGTGGCGCTACGCGCTGCGCGAGCACGACCTGTGGATCCGCCAGGGGCTGCTGACGGTGACGGTGTCGGTGATCCCCTACCGGCGCCTGCAGTTCGTCGACACCCGCCAGGGCCCGTTGGACCGCCTGTTCGGCCTGTCGCAGCTCGTGGTGCACACCGCCGCGCTGGGAACCGCCGGCCGCCTGCCGGGGCTGGACACCGAGCACGCCGAGCGGCTGCGCGAGACGTTGGCCCAGCTCGAGCCCGATGACGCGCTGGTCTGACCCGCCGTCGGAACCCCCGGCGAGCCCCTCCGGCGACGGCGGGCGGCAACGGGGGCCGGCCCCGCACGCGAGCGGCGCGGGGATGCCCATTCCCCCGCCTCCGGCGGGCCGTTCCGGGGCGTCGGCTGCCGGCGAGGCCGACCAGGGCTCTGCCGATCAGTCGGGGGCCGAGGCCTCGGGAGCGGATGACGGCACCGCCGACCCCGAGCAGCCCTGGCTGGAGCCCGAAGGCCTCGGCGGCCAGCTGCACCCCGCCGCCATCGGGGTGTGGTCGCTGCAGCTGCTGGGGGCGCTGGCCGCCGTGGCGGTCATCAACATCGTCAACCAGGGCGGGGTGGG
>CAYQMQ010000493.1:0-1694 GCA_964418395.1 uncultured Actinomycetota bacterium | reverse complement strand
GCACCGCCCGCGTCACGGTGTTGATGATCCGGTCGGCCGCGTCGGCGCTGCGGCGGTCCACCAGGTGGGCCATGAACCGGTAGACCACGTTCATCAGCGTCGCTGAGCGCATCCCGTGGTCGCGGCAGGCCCGCATGATCGCCGGATGGCCCATCAGGGAGGTGAAGGTGACCCCGAGGCGGTAGTAGCCGCCCCACACCTCGGCGACCGCGCGCGGGTAGGCGTCCAGCGGGGCGTCGTCGCGGGTGGCCAGCGCGCGGTCGATGGCGTCGGCGGCGAGCTCGCCGGCCTCGATGGCGTAGCTGATCCCCTCGCCGTTGAAGGGGTTGACCATGCCGGCGGCGTCGCCGACCAGCAGCAGCCCCTTGTGGGCGGCCGGGCGCCGGTTGTGGCTCATCGGCAGCCCGGCGCTCTTGGGGGCGTCGTGGCGGGTGTCGCGCGTCAGGCCCCACTCGGCGGGGAAGCCGGCCACCCACTCGTCGAGGACCTTGGGGTAGCTCACCCCGCGGAAGTGGGCGGAGCTGTCCAGCTGGCCCCAGCCGACGTTGACGGTGCCGTCGGCCAGCGGGAAGATCCAGCCGTAGGCGGGCAGCAGCCGCCCGTCGGTCTCGACGTCGAGGAAGCCCTCCATCATGTCGAGGTCGGGGCGGGCGTGGTCGTAGTAGGCGCGCACCGCCACGCCCATGGGGCGGGCGTGGTCGCGGTGCAGCCCCACGGCCACGCTCAGCCGGCTGGAGTTGCCGTCGCAGGCCACGACCACCGGCGCGCGCAGCGTGCCCTCGCTGTCCGGCTCGCCGTCACCGCCGCGCTGGCGCCACGTCACCCCGGCCAGGCGCTGCTCGCTGGTGGTCAGCCACACGGGGCCGGTGACCTCGCACCCTTCCCACAGCCGCGCGCCGCCGGCCTCGGCGTGGCGGGCGAGGGTCTCGTCGAACAGCTCGCGGGTGGCCGTCAGCGAGTGCGCGGGCCACTCGGGCAGGTCCGGCCAGGGCAGATCGAGCACCACGTCGTGGTCCACGGTGCCGTCGGGGCGGCGGCGGGTTTTGCCCCCGTACATGCGCAGCCCCCGCTGGCGGTGCCAGCCGGGGGCGTTGCCGGCGGCCTCGTCGGTGAGCCCGAGCCGGGCCAGCGCCCCGACCGCCCGCGGGGTCAGCGCGTCACCGCACACCTTGTCGCGGGGGAACGTGGCCTTTTCCACCAGCACGACGTCGCGTCCGGCGTCGGCGAGGAAGCGCGCCACGGCCGAGCCGGCCGGCCCGGCGCCGACGACCACCGCGTCAGCGTGGGTCGTGGCCGGCGGGGCGGTGGCGGGGGTGACCGTCACGCGGGCTCCTCGCGTCGGGGCGGGTCGGGAGGACAGCGAGATGCGGCGGTCGCTTGGGTAGGAGCCGCCGACGTGGCCGCCAGCTTATTGTGAAGGGCCTCACAAGGCAGGGGAACGCAGGGGACCCGGCTCCGGAGGCTACCGGCCCGGCCACCCATGGCGGGTGGGCGCTGGCCATCATCGGCGGAGCGGGGTGACTGGCCGGCGCGTCCGGCCATCCGTTGGTCGCTTCACCAGCCAGTTCGCGTGGCCTCTGCGGGCCGCACCGCCCGGTGGACGGCGACCGCACCGCTCACGAGTCGCTTGATGCCCACGCGGCCCCAGCCGGCTGCGGCGATCCGGGCGGCGAGGTGGTCGGGCCCGGGCCAGG
>CAYQMQ010000492.1:0-1699 GCA_964418395.1 uncultured Actinomycetota bacterium | reverse complement strand
CGTCGGCGACCTCCGCCCCGCTCGTCTCCAGCAGCTGATCCGGCGCGATCGGGAAGACCGCGTCGGACGACCCAGCTGCCGCCCAGACCTCCTCTTCGGCCAGCAGTTCGTCGTCGAGCAGCAATCGCACCGTCTCTGGATGCCCGTACGGCGCCGTGGCGCCGATCGGCCAGCCTGTGATGGCCTGCGCCTCTTCGGTGGTGGCCATGCGGGCGTGATCGGCTCCGACCTCGGCGGCGACCTTGCGCTCGTCCACGCGGTGGACCCCCGAGGTCAGCACGATCACCGGTTCGTCGTCGGCCAGCAGCACGATCGACTTGCAGATCGCGGCCACGGCGCAGCCGATGGCGGCCGCGGCATCCTCGGCCGTGGCGGTGCCCTCGGGAAAGTAGGTCACCTCCACGGTGACACCACGCTCGGCGGCGGCGTCCACGACGCGTTGGACGTCAGGCGAATGGCGGTTGTCGGGTCGAGGGCTCATGCTCGGGCAGGGTAGTCATAGCTGCCCGGACCTCGCCGCGGTGCGCAGCTCCAGTGGTTGCGGTGGGTGGAGACAGCGCCTGGCCCGGAGCTGGCGGCGAGACCGCCGACTACTCGTGGAGGGCGCGGGCCAGCTCCGCGGTGCGCACCCGCAGCGTCTCGGCAGGCTGGTCGAGGCCCTGGGGGCCGAGCTCAACGGCCTCATCGACAACCGCGCGGCCCGCGTCGGTGACCGCGCCGGCGACGGCGAGCAGCCGCGCCCCCTGCCTCCGGGCAACCTCCACGACGTAGGCGCCGATCTTGCCGTGGGCGGTGGTCTGACGGTCCAGCGAGCCTTCCCCGAAGACGATGGCGTCGCAGTCGGCCACGGCGTCATCGAAACCGACCAGCTCGGCGATCCACGCGCCCCCGGAGCGCAACGTGGCCCCGCAGAAGGCCGCCAGCCCGAACCCCAGCCCGCCAGCGGCCCCGGCACCGGGCAGATCGCGCCACGGCCCGCCGGGCAGATCGCGCTCGGCGATGCCGGCCAGGCGCTCGAGGCCGCGCTCGAGCAGGGCCACGTCGTGCTCGCCGGCGCCCTTCTGGGGACCGAACACGCGGGCAGCTCCCTTCGGTCCCAGCAACGGGTTGGTGACGTCGACGGCGGCGTCGACCGGCACGGCCACCGCCGGGCCCGGCTCGATGCGCTCCAGCTCGTCCAGCCATCGGGCCCCCACCTTCACGCCGTTGCCATCCCCTCGACGCAGCTTGTGCCCGAGGGCGAGGGCCATGCCGGCGCCGCCATCGACGGTCGCCGACCCGCCCAACCCCACCGTGATCGACCGGCAGCCGCCGTTCGCGGCCGCCGTCAGCAGCTGGCCCACCCCATAGCTGGTGGTCACCGTCGGGTCGCGCTCGGAGCCAGCCAGCCGGGCCAGCCCGATGGCTTGAGCGGCTTCCACCACGCCGGTGCCGTCCGGCAGCGCCAGCCACTCCGCGGTGCTCGCCCGCGCGCGGGCGTCAGCGACCTCGACGGTGTGGCGCACCCCGCCGTCGACGGCGGCGGCCACCACGTCGAGCGTGCCGTCGCCGCCGTCGGCCAGCGGTACGGTGAGGACCTCGTCGTCGGGTCGGGCGGCCCGCCACCCCTCGGCGATGGCCGCGGCGGCCTCGGCCGCGCCGAGGCTGCCCTTGAACGAGTCGGGACAGATGACCACCTTCACTGGTGCGGCAGTCTAGG
>CAYQMQ010000491.1:0-1700 GCA_964418395.1 uncultured Actinomycetota bacterium | reverse complement strand
TTGGGGTTGCGCCGCACCATGGCGCGCGGGATCTCCTCGCCGACGGTGATGGCCAAGTAGGGATAGCTCTTGTCGTCGGTGTAGCGGACGTTGTACCGGGGCCGGTGCTGCTTGATCAGGTTGTATTCCAGGTGGAGCGCTTCGACCTCGCTGTCGGTGACGATCCACTCGACGTCGCAGGCGACCTCGAGCATGGCGCGGGTGCGCTCGTGCAGGTGGGCGAGGTCACCGAAGTACGAGGCCAGCCGGGACCGCAGGCTCTTGGCCTTGCCCACGTACACGACCCGCCCCCGCCGATCGCGCCACAGGTAACACCCCGGCTCGACCGGGACGGTGGCGGGATCCGGACGGAAGGCGAGCGCGGGATTGTCCATCAGTCCGCCATTGTGGCAGCCACGCACCGTGACGAGCCGGGCGAAGGGCGGTGGGGCCTCGCTGGAGGGCCGGTGGTCCCGGCGTGGCAGGGACGTTCGCCCCTTCGGGAACGCCGCGCCGATGCCGACACTGACGACCAGTGCCACCAACGGTGGTCAGCCCGTCGAGTCACCGACCGCCTACGGACGAGGAGTCCCATGACGACCCACGAGGTGAAGGCTTCGGGCACGCGGGCGACGTCCAGCCCGCTGCGCCGACGTCTGTTGGCCCTGCTGGCAGAGGGCGACGCCCACGCCTACGAGCTGGGACGAAAGCTGGTCGTCGAGGGCCACGCTCGCTCCGTCAGGCGCGGCGGCGTCTACCACGCCCTGCGGAGGATGGAGGCCGACGGGCTGGTGAGCTCCGAGTGGGACTTCCCCGGCTCGGGACCCGCCCGCCGCGTCTACACGCTCACCGAGCGCGGCCTCGGTTACGTCCGACCCATCGGCTCCCGCCGACCTGACCGCGGCCGCTGACGAGGGAGAGTTCCTCCGCGTCGCGGCAAGGGGGAGGGGCCTCGCTCGACGGCCATCACGACCGCATTCCGGCCTGCCCGCAGCGCCCCGAGGGAGATGCGGGCAGCCGGCGCGGCGTGAGAGGATCGGCTGGGGTAGGCCGGTTGGCTCACCCGTTCGAGCTGGCCGGTCAGAACGGGAGGGGGTTGCCCTCGTCGTCGACGACCGGCCCCCATCCGAGCGGCGGATCGTCCGGCGGGTCGCGGTCTCCCTCTTTGGGCGGGTGACGGGGGTCGACTAGTGGGGTGTTGCGTGGTTGGGTAGTCCATTTGCGCGCCCGACCCTGACAGCCGGCCAGCGCGCCGGTGTCGCCGTCCAGCTCCAGCTGCCAGGAGTGGCCATGGGCGCGCAGGTGATCAGCTCGGCACAGACACGCCAGGTTCTCGGGATGATGGGTGCCACCCATGGCGCGCGGCACCAGATGGTGGATCTCGCAGTGAGCCAGCGGCGCGTCACAGCCCGGCCACCGACAGCCCCGGTCGCGGAGTTCCACCGCCACGCGGGTCGCGGCGGGGATGTCATCGGCGTGCAGCTTGGCGGTGGTTGTCAGCGGCCGGGCGCCGTCGAACACCACCGCCTGCACCGACGCATCGCAGGCGAGGGCTTCCACGGCGGCGGCGGTCAGCCGCGGCAACAGCCCGCGCGCGGGCACATCCACCACACCGGCGGTCGAAAGGGTCACGTCGGCGACGTCGACACCCACCCGGATGACCGGCCGGGGCTGGCGGCCCGTCACCGGCGACGAGCCCGCCGCGGCGCCGTCGCCGCCGG
>CAYQMQ010000490.1:0-1701 GCA_964418395.1 uncultured Actinomycetota bacterium | reverse complement strand
TCTCGTGGGGAGCGTCCGCCAGCGGCGCCGGGTCGGTCGGCTTCTCGCGGAAGGCGGCGATGCGCCGGCCGGTGGCGTCGGGCTCGATGACCCCGAACTGCTCGGAGAGCTCGATCGGCTGGCGGATGCCCGCCACGGTGACGCCCGCGCCCTCCTGCAGGTGGAATTCCAGCATCTGCCGCGGGTCCATGCGGTAGATGTGGTCGGCGCCGAACACGAGCACGTGGTCGGGACGCTCGTCGTGGATCAGGTTGAGGTTTTGGAAGATCGCATCGGCCGACCCCGCGAACCAGCGGGGCCCTCGCCGCATCTGGGCCGGCACCGGCGCCACGTAGTGGCGCAGCAGCGGGCTCATCCGCCAGGTCTGGGCGATGTGACGGTCCAGGCTGTGGCTCTTGTACTGGGTGAGCACGACGACGCGCAGGAAGCCGCCGTGCACGAGGTTGGACAGCACGAAGTCGATGAGCCGGTACTCACCGCCGAACGGCACCGCGGGCTTGGCCCGATCCAGGGTGAGCGGCATGAGCCGCTTGCCCTCGCCGCCGGCGAGCACCATCGAAAGGACGGTCTGATCCATGGCCTCCCTGTGGGCGTATCGCGGCGCGCGGGTGTGCGGGCGTGGCCGGAAACCCTATCCCACGTAACGCCCCCCGGGCGTCGCGGCGACCACGTGCTCGCCAAGACCTGCCGAGGGGCACACCCCGGCGCGGTGACGTAGGCTTGCCGGGGCGCCGGAGACCGCACCCGCCGGGCACTTCGCCCCGGGGCCTCCGGCCACGGACCAGCGGGACACGACCCCCACCGACCGACGACCACCACAACAAGGATGAGGGACATGCCCACGCGATTCCTGCTGTCGGAGGAGGAGCTGCCGGACCAGTGGGTCAACGTCATCCCACACCTGCCGGAGCCGCCTCCGCCGGTGCTGCACCCAGCGACCCACGAGCCGATTGCGCCGGAGGATCTCGCCCCGCTGTTTCCCATGGGCCTCATCGCGCAGGAGGCCAGCACCGAGGCGCGCCTGGCGATCCCCGAGCCCATCCGCGACGTCTACCGGCTGTGGCGCCCCACTCCGCTGCAGCGCGCGTGGCGGCTGGAGCAGGCCCTGGGCACGCCGGCCCGCATCTACTACAAGTACGAGGGCACGAGCCCGTCGGGCTCGCACAAGCCCAACACGTCGGTGGCCCAGGCCTACTACAACGCCGAGGAGGGCGTGCAGCGCCTGGCCACCGAGACCGGCGCGGGCCAGTGGGGCAGCGCCCTGGCGTTCGCCTGCGCCCAGTTCGGGCTGGAGTGCGAGGTGTGGCAGGTGCGGGCCAGCTACGACCAGAAGCCGTACCGCGCGTCGATGATGCGCACGTTCGGCGCGACGGTGCACCCCAGCCCCTCGTCGGTGACCGACTCGGGACGCAAGCTCCTCGACGAGGACCCGAACCATCCGGGCAGCCTGGGGATCGCGATCAGCGAAGCCGTCGAGGCGGCCGGCGCGGACGAGCACACGCGCTACGCGCTGGGCAGCGTGCTCAACCACGTCCTGCTGCACCAGACCGTCATCGGTCAGGAGACCCGGGCGCAGCTGGCCATGGCCGGTGAGCGGCCCGATCTGCTGGTGGGCTGCACCGGCGGCGGCTCGAACTTCGCCGGCTTGGCGTTCCCGTTCCTGGCCGACAAGCTCGACGCGGGCGGCGACGGCCCCGACAT
>CAYQMQ010000489.1:0-1704 GCA_964418395.1 uncultured Actinomycetota bacterium | reverse complement strand
CGACAAGGAGCCGATCGCCGATGGCCCGAGCGGACCTGCACTACGCGCTGGTGCTCGACCGGGAGATCTACGAGGCCAGCAAGGTCGACCCCGACCTGCTCGACCCGGTGGTGCGCCTCGAGGGCGGCCTGCCCGGACCGGCGCGACCGGTCGCGGTGCTGCGCCGCTATCAGGGGCCGCAGGGCTACTACCGCGAGCAGTTCACCATCACCGATCCGGATGGCGCGGTCATCTACCGCTCGCCGGTGCGGCGCGTCGGCCTCGAAGGAGAGTTCTCCGAGGACGAGTTCCGCACGTTCGTCTACGACCTGCTGTTCACCGACGCCGGCGAGCACACCGCGCACTTCCTCATCGACGGCGAGGAAGCCGGCTCGGTGCCGGTGTTCCTCGAGGCCGGCTCCGGCGGGAGCCTGACCACCTTCGTCCAGGAGACGTTCGGCGCGGCGCTGAAGAAGGGCGACATCCTGTGGGTCACGGTCTCCGGCCGTGGGGACCGGCGCACCGGCGTGCCCCTGTTCCGCGGCATCATCCCGGGCCGGCACGAGAGCCCGCAGGCCGAGCGGTCCCAGGCGGTGTGGATCGTGTGGGAGGACGGCCTCGTCTACGTCCTCAACGGCCCCGGTGACCAGCACGGGTCGGGCGTGCCACAGACCGAGCAGCACGTGCCGGGGCTGTCGGAGGCCGACGAGGTCGAGCTGACGGTGCGCTCCAAGGACATCCGCTCGGCCGTCGCCCGGGTGCCCGCCGATGTGCGCCGCGTGCCGCCCGACAGCGACGAGTGGGAGCGCATCGCCAACAAGATGCTGGCCGCCCGGCTGAACGTCGCCGACGAGGAGGAAGCGCTGGCGCGCTGGCGGGAGCAGTGCGACATCCTCGCGCTCAGCCCCCGCTTCGGCGTCGAAGAGGAGCTGCAGGCCGACGTCGCCGCCCCAGCCGCGGCCACGGCCGGCGCCGCCAGCGGGGCGGGGCAGGCCGCCGGTGGACAGGCCGGCGGCGGCTCGGACGCGGAGCCCAAGGTCGAGAACGTCCAGGTCGACCAAGAGGTCTACGACCAGCTCATCTCCGAGGGCAAGTCCGAGCGGGTGGCCACCGCCAAGGCCAAGGCCGCCTGGGTGCGCAAGGAAAAGGCCCGGCTTCGCGGCGAGCAACAGGAGAGCGCCAGCGCGTAGGCGGTCACACGAGGCGGATCAGCCAGCTCGCCGGCGGCGCACCACGACCACGAGGACGACAGCGGCCGCGAGCGCGGCTGCGGCAACACCTCCGCCCACGATCCACATGCGCTCTGACACGGCCGGGCGCTCAGCGACCGCGTGGATCTCCCGCACCTCGCCCGGCTGGCCGTGCCAGGTCAGCGTCTGCCCGTCGATGTCGTCGGCGTCGGCCTCCACCACGGGACCCGGCAGCGTCGCGGTCACCCGCACGTCGAGGGGGGCGTCGTCGCCGGAGGCCAGGCGGTCCACCGGTTCGCCGTCCACCCGCAGGTCGTCGGGCGGCTCCGCCCACCCCAGCGCCGCCGCGGGGTCGACGTCGGCGGCGAGCTCGCCGTCCAGGCGCACCGTGTCGGCGGCCTCGTCCACCGCGACGGTCACCGGTCCCAGCAATCTCCCCTCGGTGACGTCGAGAGCGGCGGCCAGCTCGGACGTGACCGACTCGAGCTCGGCGGGCCCGTCCACGTCGGTGGCGGCTGCCACGACGCGACCGCCG
>CAYQMQ010000488.1:0-1711 GCA_964418395.1 uncultured Actinomycetota bacterium | reverse complement strand
AGGCGCCCTGGTGGCCTGGTACGTGAACCTGGTCCGACCGCGCCGGCAGGCGCGCCACACCGACACGGGATCCAACGAGGCCCATGTCGACAATGCCCACCAGACCCAGGCCACGACGCCGCCAAACGGCTCGTCGACGGCCTTGGCCCAGCCCGGCCAGGCTGAGTCCTTCGAGGTCGGACGCCAAGTGGAGAGGGGCGCTCAGTCGGCGGTGACGTTTGCTTCGGTGGCCGGTCTGGACGTGCCCCTCACCGAGCTTCGCGAAGTGGCGGAGTATCTGGCCGCTCCAGAACGGTTCCGCGCGTTGGGCGCCGAACTGCCGACCGGCATCTTGTTGCAGGGCCCGCCCGGATGCGGCAAGACGCTGTTGGCGAAGGCGCTGGCCGGCGAGACCGGCGTGGCCTTTCACTCGGTGTCGGCCGCGGAATTCGTCGAACAATACGTCGGCACCGGCGCCAAGCGAGTGCGCCGCCTGTTCGAGGCCGCCACCGCGAACGCCCCGGCGATCGTGTTCATCGACGAACTCGACGCGATTGGGCGGCACCGCGCCGACAACGACGCCGGAGGCCAGGAGTTCGACCACACGCTGAACCAGCTTTTGATCGAGCTCGACGGGTTCGACAGCCACTCAGGGCTGGTCGTGGTGGGAGCCACGAACCGTCCGGAACTGATCGACCGCGCGTTGGTGCGGCCTGGTCGCTTTGACCGGCGCCTGCAGGTGGAACGACCAAGCCCTGACGCCCGAGCGGACATCTTGTCGCTGCACGCGGCCACCAGGCCGGTGTCAGCCACCATCGACTGGGACGCGGTGGCGGCCGCCACGCCGGGACTGTCCGCCGCGGAGCTGGCCAGCCTAGTCAACGAAGCCGCGCTGCTGGCAGCACGACACCAGCATGACCGCATATCCCAAGAAGACGTCGCAGAGGCACAAGACCGCATAATCAACGGCACACCAAGTGATCGTCGGCCCCGAACGTCTGACGAACGGTTCCGCCTCGCGATCCACGAGGCTGGCCATGCGGTGATCTCACTCGTGTTGCCCGACACCCACCCCCCAGCGCGGGTATCGATCATCGACCGCGCCGGCGCGGCGACAGCATCGCCATGGCAGCCCGACGACGACCGTCCGGCCGTGACCGCCCAGCAACTCCACGAGCGGCTGATCCTGCTGTTGGGCGGCCGCGCAGCCGAGCTAGAAGGCTTAGGCGAGCCCACCACCCGCGCAGAAGGCGACCTCCCCCACGCGGCGACGCTGGCTCGTCACATGATCGAGCGCTGGGCCATGACCGGACACTACGAACTCGCAGGCGGGTCCAGCGGGCCCCGCCTTCCCTCCCTCGAAGGCGGCCAAGAGGTACGTCAGCTGGTCGCCTGGGCCGAATGTATCGCCCGCAACATCCTCACCCATCACCTCGACCTCACCCATGCGGTCACCCACGCACTAGCACAGCAGGAGACTCTCGACGTCGACGAACTCAAAGACCTCGCCCAACGGCTTGCCCCCCGCCAAACGGCATCGCCCGCGAACGCAGGTAGCGAGTCCACCACAGCTGCCATCCCGGGAATCGACGAGCGCTGCGGACAGATGAGACCCCCTCAACTGCAAAGCGTGTAATTCCTCGGAACGCAGAGACAACCGCTCACCCCTGTAGCCAATGTCCGGACCGACACTCAGCCACGGCACCCGCTCGGCTGCGCCGACTTCGGCGAG
>CAYQMQ010000487.1:0-1714 GCA_964418395.1 uncultured Actinomycetota bacterium | reverse complement strand
GGGGTTCGATGCGCTGGCGGTCGCCGTCGACGTCCCCATGACGGTGTGGACCGCCCCCCCGCGCGACGACCGGCGGGTGCAGCTGCACGGCGAGGGCGCGGACGAGCTCGCTGACGGCGACGCCAACCTCGTGTGGCGCGCCCTGACGGCCTACTGCGACTGGGCGGGGGTGGCGGTGCCGGACGTCAGCCTCGTCGCCGACAGCGCCATCCCCTTGGAGCGGGGGCTGGGCTCGTCGGCGGCGGCGGCCGCCGCCGGCGTGACCCTGGGTCGGGCGGTGACCGGCGGTGGCGGCGCCGACGCCGACCTGGTGACGATCGCCGCCGCGTTCGACGGCCACGCCGACAACGTCGCCGCGGCCGTGCACGGCGGGCTCGTGGTGGTCGCCGACGGGCGGGCGTACCCGCTGGTGCCCACCAGCGCTCTCCAGCCGGTGCTGTGCGTGCCCGAGCAGCGCCAGGCGACCAGCGCCGCCCGGGGGCTGCTGCCCGAGACGGTGCCACTGGCCGACGCCGCGACCACCGGCGCCCGCGCCGCGTTGGTCGTCGCCGGACTGTGCGGCAGCGGGGCGTTGAGGGCGGACATGATGCGCGACGTGTTGCATGAGCCCGCCCGGTTCGAGGCGATGCCCCAGACCGGCGCGGTGGTAGCCGCTCTGCGGCAAGCGGGGATCCCCGCGTGCCTGTCGGGCGCGGGCCCGACCGCCCTGGCCGTGGTGGATGCCGGCGACCGCCGTGGGGCCGGCCAGGTGACCCACGTGGCCGGAGACGGCTGGCAGGTGCGGATCAGCCGGTGGCACCGGGCCGGCGCCGCGACGATCCCGGCGCCGGCGAGCTTGCCCGGCGCCGCCGAGACGTCACGGTAGGCCGTGGCTCGGACCCGTGCTGAGGCGGCGGAACCGCCCCCTCCCACCAGAGTGGCGCCCGCTCTCCGACACTGGTAGAGTTCCTAGTGCCTTACATCCCGCTGTTGCCGCTTCGCACGGCGTTCGGCTGGAGAGGCACTTCTTTCGACCGGCGAGTCCGCGCCGATCATTTCACAAGGTCGCAGGCCCTGTCGGACCTTTCGGTCAGACAGCCGGCCGGGCGAGACGGCGGGAGACCTCGTGATGTGCCGACCCCGATCGAGGTTGGTTCACTTGACCGCAATCACCGCAATCGCAGGAGCAACAACGTGATGGACCAACGCGTCCTCGCACGCAAACCGCTCAGCGAGCTCAAAGAGATCGCGGCGGAGTTGGACCTTCGGGGCTATCAACGCCTGCGCAAAGCGGAGCTCATCGACGCCATCGTGGAACGCGCTGGTGGCGACGACGCCGCTGCGTCGGCTGGCTCGGGCAATGGCGAAGGCCCGGGCGAGGCCGCCCAGGGGCACGGGACTCAGGGCACGCTCACCGAGGACCAGGACGCTGGAGACGTCGCCGGCCCGGCCGAGAGCCAGCCCGACGCCGACCGGGCCGCTACCGGCCATACCGCGGACCGGGCCGACACCGGCGAGACCGCCGGCGGCGCGGCCTCGAGTGGAGAGGCCTCGAGCGGGGCGGCCTCGAGTGGAGAGGCCTCCAGTGCAGAGGCCGGCGACGGCCAGGCCGGCGCCGCCCAGCGGGGCCACGGGGGCGACGCGCGACAGACGAGCGACGACGGGCCGACCCGCGTGCGCCAGCGGCGCCGCACCCGCGAGCGCACCCAGGAGGAGATCGACGCCGACGCCGGCG
>CAYQMQ010000486.1:0-1730 GCA_964418395.1 uncultured Actinomycetota bacterium | reverse complement strand
TGGCCACGATCCGTCCCGTGTCGGCTTCCATCACCAGCAGCGCCGCGGTCGGTCCCATGTCGCCCACCGCTTCGGCGATGAGCTGGTCGGCGGTGTCCTGCAGGCGCCGGTCGACGCTGGTGTGGACCGTCAACCCGCCCTCGAACAGGGTGTCGATGCGATCGGGCACGGTCTCGCCGAGCTCGGGGCTGGCCAACAGCTCGCGTTTGGCCTGCTCGACCACGTACGGGTCGCGCGGGGTGGCCGTGGAGCGCTCGATCACGCCGAGCGGCTGGGTGGCGGCGAGATCGGCGCGGCGGGGATCGAGGTAGCCCTCCTCGGCCATGCCCTCCAGCACCTGGTTGCGGCGGGCGCGCGCCCGCTGCGGGGCGAAATCGGGGCTGAACCGGGCGGGGGCGGCGATCATGCCGGCCAACAGCGCGGCCTGGTCGGCCTCGAGCAGGGCGACGTCGCGGCCGAAGAACGCCTCGGCGGCGGCGGCCACCCCGTAGGCGCCGCGCCCGATGTAGACCTCGTTGAGGTAGCGCTCGAGGATGTCGCGCTTGGAGAGGTTGGCCTCCAGCGCCCGGGCGTAGCGCAGCTCGACGAGCTTGCGGTCCAGCGTGCGCTCGCCGTCGGTGAAGTTGGCCTTGGCGACCTGCTGGGTGATCGTCGAGCCGCCGGCCTCGATGCGGCCCTTGCTGGCGTTGGTCCACGCCGCCCGCAGCAGGCCCTGCGGGTCGAAGCCGTCGTGCTCGGCGAAGTCGCGGTCCTCGGCGGCGACCACCGCGGCGCGCACGACCGGGGGGATCTCGGCCAGCTCGACGACCTTGCGGTCGAACTCCCCGTGCAGCCGAGCCAGCTCGGTGCCGTCGTCGGCCAGCACCCGGGACCGCTCGGCCAGGGGGGCGAACTCGGGTGGATCGTCCGGGCGGGGGTTGGACACGTGGAGGATGCCGGTCAGCGCCGACGCGGTCGGCGGCACCAGCGTGGCGGCCATGACCACCGCGACGGCCAACGCGGCGGTGGCCACCGCCAGCCGCGACGCGGTCATCAGCGCGACCGTCAGCGCGGTGATCGCCGCCCGCCCGGTCGCGACCATCGCGGCGCCGGCGGCGCGGGCCCCCCTGACGACCGCCTGCGCCCCGCCTCGCCCCAACCCGAGCAGCACAAGGGCCGCGGCCCGGTCGCCCGCCCGGACGGCGGCGCCCATGCGGGCGCGGGACCGTTGACGGGCCGGAGCGAGACGGCCGGCCAGGCGCTGGAGCGGCCGGTCGGACTCGCACAGCCGGGCGGTCACCGCCACCGCCGCCCACACGACGACCACCGCCGCGGTGGCGGCGACGGTGGTGGCGGACAGGGCCGCAAACAGTGGAGTCATCGGCGTATCTCATCCTGTATGACGTCTGGGCGGCCGCTCAGGTTCCGTGCGCGGACCATTCGCGGGCGGCTATCGTCCTGCGGCGTGACCCACGCCGTTGCACGCGGGCCTCGGCGTGC
This sequence comes from uncultured Actinomycetota bacterium, assembly GCA_964418395.1. Taxonomy (GTDB): domain Bacteria; phylum Actinomycetota; class Nitriliruptoria; order Euzebyales; family Egibacteraceae; genus QS-5-72-10. The sequence goes on along the minus strand of CAYQMQ010000486.1, from coordinate 251 downwards.
CGGTCCCCGACGCTGGTGGCGTGACCACCGTGCGGAGGTGTGGCTGGCGGCCGTCGTGGTGCTGGTGACGCTGCCCCTGCTGCAGCCGCTGATGGCCCAGCAGGCATCGCGGTATGCCCTGACCGCGGCGATCGTCGACGACGCCACGGTGCGCCTCGACGCCTATGCCGACTTCCTGGGCGTCGACCACGCCCGGCACGACGGCCGCCTGTACAGCGACAAGGCGCCGGGCCAGCCCGTGTGGGGCGTGC
>CAYQMQ010000485.1:0-1735 GCA_964418395.1 uncultured Actinomycetota bacterium | reverse complement strand
CTCGAGCTCGGCGGGCCCGTCCACGTCGGTGGCGGCTGCCACGACGCGACCGCCGCCCTCGGTCGCGCGGTCGGTGACCTCCCAGTCCTCGAGCTCGCGCGCGGTGGCGGCGAAGGCCTCGATCGGGTCGCCGACGGCGACATCGGAGGTGGCGGCTGCCTCGGCCACGGCCTCGTCGACCGCGGCCACAGCCGAACCGTCCGCCTCCAGGCGCACCTCAACGCGCCCGGAGCCGTCGGCGTCCACGTCGAGAGCGAGCACGACAGCGGCCTCGCACGCGGTCAACAGCACCGCGGCGCCGATTACCGAGACCGCGAGCATCGCGTGCCGCCGGGTTCGGCGGCGCGAGGCCCGGGCAGGACAGGCGACGCCGGTCACCGCAGCCGGTCGGGGGCGTCGACGTCGAGGTGGTCGGCCCAGTCGACCAGCGCGGCAGCGATGGCCGGCCGCACGGCGATGTCGAATCCCCCGCCGCGGATCCGTCGGAGGCGGTCCGTGCCCGGCAACCGCCCCCCGGTTGCCTCAATGCGGCGGGCCAGCTCCTCGAAGCGGTGGCGCCAGTCGCCGTCGACCGACAGCACCTCCGGGTCGAGTGCCAGGGCAACGTGCGCGATGCTTTGGGGCTGGTCGGCCGTGGCGGGGTCGAAGACGTCGACGACGTCGGAGCTCAGTGCCGGCCCCACGGCCGCACCGGTCAGCGCCTCCATGAGGAACGCCAGCACGTGCCCTTTGGTGCCGCCGAGGGCTTGCAGCATGCCGGACAGCGCCTCGTCCGGGTCCACGGTGGGCACTCCGGAGCGGTCCAACGCCCACCCTTCCTCGAGTTGCTCGCCGTCCAGGCGGCGCTCATAGAGCTTGCCGCGGGTCACCGCGCTCAGCGCGAGATCGAGGATCGCCCCGTCGGGGGTGGTCGGGATCCCGGCGGCGACGGGGCTGGTGCTGAACAGCGGGGCGGAGCCACCCGGCGCCGGCATCGCGGCCGGCCCGTTGCTGGCCAACAGGCCGATCAGGCCCGCGTCCACAGTGGGCAGGGCGTAGATCCCCAGCGCACCGCAGTGGCTGCTGTTGCCCACGGTCACAACACCCACCCCGTGCTCCCGGGCTCGCTCGACGGACAAGTCGGCGGCATCCCACAGCTGCCATTGCCCGAGCCCTGCGCCGCCATCGAGCGCCACCACGGGGCCGGTGTCCTTGACGGGCTCCAAGTGCGCATCGGCCCGGATGCCGCCCGCGTCGAGCCGCGCCAGGTACAGCGGCAACCGCGCCAGCCCATGTGAGCTCACCCCCCACACGTCGGCGAGGACCAGCGCTGCCGCGGTTCGCGCTGCCGCCCGGTGTGGCACGTGCTCGGCGGTCAGCAGCGCGACGACGAACTCCTCCGCCTGTCGCCGACCGATGGTGCGCTGAGCGTCGGGCGGCTCCGCGCCCACTTGCCCTTCGTCTGCGCCCGGGGGCGGGTCGGGCACACTCATACGGTGGCGGCGGCGACCGTTGCGGTTGAATCCCGTTCCACGAGCGTGGGGGACAGGCGCAGCGACACGGGGGTCGTGTCGCGGTCCTCCATCGTCTCGAGCAGCAACTCGGCGGCCTTGACGCCCATCTGGTACTTGGGGGTTCTGACGGTCGTCAGCGCCGGCGCGACTTTGTCGCAGAAGGGGATGTCGTTGTAGCCGGTCACCGAGACGTCGTGGGGGACGCGCCGACCATGTTCGGCCAGCACGTCGTAGCAGCCCAG
>CAYQMQ010000484.1:0-1739 GCA_964418395.1 uncultured Actinomycetota bacterium | reverse complement strand
CACATCGGACGTTCTGCAGTGACGGAGGGAAAGCCGGCTGCTGCCTACGCTTTAGCCCGGATTCTTCACGGGCTGGCGGCGTGAGGGAGGCGCTTCGAATGCAGTGACCCCCTGACCTGGGATTATGCGCTTGTCCAGAACGAAAACCCAGGTCCAAGGGGTTCACCGTGCGGGTGAAGCGTAGCAAGCGGGCGGCGCGGTTCGATGTTGCCGCCAACGCCGAGCGGTTGACCAGTCGCAGCGGCACCGCGGCGTTGCGCGAGCTTGCCGATCGGCTGGGGCTTTCCGATGCGCTGGGGGAGGCGGCCCGGCCGGCGTGCCCGCGGGGGCTGGTGCACGACCCGGGGGCGGTGTTGCGCGATGTGGTGGTGATGTTGGCCGACGGCGGCGATGACTTCTCGGCCATCGAAGGGTTGCGCAGCCAGGACGCTGTGTTCGGCGTGGTGGCGTCGGACTCCACGGCCTGGCGGCGCGTGGCCGACCTGGCCGGTGATCCGGCCGCGCTGAGACGGCTGGAAACCGCTCGTCGCCGCATGCGACAGGCGGCGCACGCGGTCGGCGCGATGCCGCAATCCTGCCAGGGGCGGATGTATGTGGATGTGGACGCCACGGTGGTCACCGCCCACTCCGACAAGGACCAGGCGGCGGGCACCTTCAAGGGCAGCTACGGGTTCCATCCGCTGCTTGCCTATCTCGACCGCGGTGATGGCACCGGCGAGGCACTGGCTGGGTTGTTGCGGCCCGGCAACGCCGCCCCCCACACCGTCGCCGATCACGTCGAGGTCACCGGCACCGCCCTGATCCAACTCGCCGACCTTACCGACGAGCACGAGGTGGTGGTGCGCGCCGACGCGGGCGGCTCGCCCCGCGACTTCCTGGCGTTCCTTCGCGACGCCGAGGTCGGGTTCACCGTCAGCGTGCGCCTGTCGGAGGACATCAAGGCCGCGATCCGTACCTTGCACGCCGATCCGCGCGCGTGGACGCCGGCGCGCCGCCAAGACGGCGAACTCCGCGAGGGCGCCGACGTGGCCGAGGCCACCGGCCTGGTCGACCTGTCGTCATTCCCGGAGGGGACGCGGCTGATCGTGCGTCGCGAGCCGCTGCATCCCGGGGCGCAGCAGACCTTCGACGACGAAGACGGCTACCGCTTCACCGCCTTTGCCACCGACCAACCCGACGCCGATCTCGCCGCCCTCGACGTCTGCCATCGCGGTCGCGGCCGAGTGGAGCAGCGCATCGAAGCCGCCAAAGCCACCGGCCTGGCCAACCTGCCCTCCGCCGACTACCACATCAACGCCGTCTGGCTGCAACTGGTGTTGGCCGCCCAAGACCTGCTGTGCTTCTTCTCCGCCCTCGCGCTGTTCGACTGCCGCTCGCTGCGCACCGCCGAACCAAAAACGATGCGCTACCGGCTGCTGCACGTCGCCGGCCGCCTCACCGACCACGCCCGCCGGCTCACCCTGCGCCTCGATCGCAGCTGGCCCTGGGCCCACACCCTCGTGGTCGCCTTCACCCGCATCCGAGCACTGCCCGCGCCCGCCTGACCCCGCCCGCTCCTTGACAACCAACTCCTCGTCCCGCCCGCGCCCCTCGAGGCCGCCACCTCAACCTGCCCACAAACCGAGCCATCCACCACCCGCTCCGCTCAAAACGACAGCCACCCAGCGCTCCCAGCGGCCCGCCACCCCCACAGCAACCCAGCGGCGCTCATCTCCACCATCCATGAAGAATCGGGGCTA
>CAYQMQ010000483.1:0-1748 GCA_964418395.1 uncultured Actinomycetota bacterium | reverse complement strand
GATCGGGGATCTCGAACGCCTCGACCAACAACCCCGCATGCGGGCGCAGCTCGGCGCACAGGCGGTTGACGGTGTCGGTCACGCTCTTGGCGCGGGCGCCGGACAGGCGGCCGTGCTCCATGAGCCAGGCGCGCTCGCGTTCGACGGTCGCCAGGGCGTGCAGGTCGCCCACCTGCGTCAGGAGCTCGGCGATGGCGGGATCGTCGACCGCGGCGACCGCTTCGGTGAGTCGCTCCGCCACCACCCGCTCGATGTGGCTGCGCGCGGCGAGCAGCACGTGGTCCTGGCACTCGTTGAACACGGTGAACGGGTCGCGGCCGGCATCGACCCCGCGCTTGAGGCGGCGCGCGAGGGTCTCGAGCACGTGCTCCTCCCGCCAGGCGAGCAGCGCGAGGTGCCAGCCACGGTCGCGCAGGTCGGTGTCCTCCTCGCGTCCGGGCACGGCGTCGATCAGCGACTGCACCAGCGGGCGCACGGCCACCCGCTCGGCGAGGGTGCTGGCCACCTGGTCGGCCACGAACCGGACCATGCCCACCGTGTCCAGCGAGTCGAACTGCTCGCGGTAGCCGGTCAGCAGCCCCTTGGCGACCAGCTGCAGCAGCACGGTGTTGTCGCCCTCGAAGGTGGTGAACACGTCGGTGTCGGCGCCGAGCTGCGGCAGCCGGTTGACCGCCAGATAGCCGGCCCCGCCGCAGCCTTGACGACACGTCTGGATCGTGGCGGTGGCGTGCCAGGTCGACAGCGCCTTGAGGCCGGCCGCCTGCGTCTCCAGCTCGCGGCGCCGGGGGTCGGCGGGCTCGGCGTTGGCGAACGCGGTGTCGAGCTCGGCCGCCAGCGCGTTCTGCGCGAAGCTCAGCGCGTAGGTGGTCGCCAGCGGCACCAGCAGGCGGCGCTGATGGGCGAGGTAGTCCAGCAGGCGGATCTCGGCGTCGGTGTCGGGCGGGCTGAACTGGTGGCGGGCCAGGCCGTAGCGCACCGCGATCGTCAGGGCGGTCTTGGCCGCTGACAGCGCCGCGCCCGACACGCTGACCCGCCCCTGGACCAGCGTGCCGATCATCGTGAAGAACCGCTTGGTCTCGTTGTCGATCGGGCTGGTGTAGGCCCCCTGCTCGGTGATCGTCCCGAACCGGTCCAACAGCGCCGTGCGGGGCACCCGCACCCCGTCGAAGGCGAGGCGGCCGTTGTCGACGCCGTTCAACCCCGCCTTCGCCCCGCAGTCGGTGATCGTCACACCCGGGGCGGGCTGGCCGTCGTCGTCGCGGATGTCGACCAGCACCGCGTGGACGCCGTGGCCGGTGCCGTCCACGACCAGCTGCGCGAAGACCGCGGCGGTGCGCGCGTCCCGGGCGGCGCCGCCGATGTAGTCCTTGCGGGCGGCGTCGTGGGGGGTGTGCACGACGAGCTCGTCGGTGTCGGGATCGTAGGTGGCGGTGGTGGCAAGCGCCTGCACGTCGGAGCCGTGGCCGGTCTCGGTCATCGCGAAGCAGCCCAGCAGCGATCCGTCCATGACCTGCGGCAGGTAGCGCTCGTGGTGGCCCCGCGTGCCCAGGTGCAGGACCGCCCCGCCGAACAGCCCGAACTGCACCCCCGACTTGACCGTCAGCGACAGGTCACCGAACGCCAGCGTCTCGAACGCGGCCACCGAGCCGCCCACGTCGTCGTAGCCGCCGTAGTCGGCCGGAAAGCCCAACCGCCCCGCGCCGAGCTCGACCAGCAGCTGCAGCTGGTCGGCGACGCGGGCGCGGTGG
>CAYQMQ010000482.1:0-1752 GCA_964418395.1 uncultured Actinomycetota bacterium | reverse complement strand
CGCAAGCGCGAGATCCGCCGGATGCTGGGCGCGGTCGGGCTGCGGGTGCAGCGCCTGGCGCGGGTGCGCGTGGGCCCCGTCGAGCTCGGCGACATCGCCCAGGGAAAGTTCCGACCGCTGACGTCCAAGGAGGTGGGAGCGCTGTACGCCGCCGTGGAGCTCGACGGGACAGCCGAGCCGGGGACGCGGGCGTGAGCGGCGCGGGCGCACGGCCGGCGGTGGCCGCGCTGCGGGGGGCGACCACCCTCGACGCCGACGACCGCGACGAGGTGCTCAAGCGCACCAGCGAGCTGTTGGAGGCGATGCTGGAGCGCAACGGGCTGACCAGCGACGAGGTGATCAGCCTGCTGTTCACCGCCACCGACGACATCCGCAGCGAGTTCCCGGCCGCGGCGGTGCGCGCGGCCGGCATCGCCGATGTGCCCATGATCTGCGCCCGCGAGCTCGGCATCGAGTCCGAGTCCAACATCGCCCGGTGCGTGCGGGTGCTCGCCCACGTCGTCTCCGACACGCCGCGCAGCGAGCTGCGCCACGTCTACCTGCGCGAGGCCCGCCAGCTGCGCAGCGACCTGCCGGAGTGAGCGCTGCCGACGCCGCCCTCGGCGGCACGCGGGTCGAGCGGGCCGAGCGGATCGCGGTGATCGGCACCGGCCTGATCGGGGCGAGCCTCGGGCTGGCGATGCGCCGCGCGGGGCTGACCCGGCAGGTGGCCGGCTACGACACCGACGCCGACGAGCTCGCCGCCGCCGTGGACCGCGGTGCGGTGACCGAGCCGGCGAGCTCGGCGGCCGAGGCGGTGGCCGACGCCGACATCGTCTGGCTGGCGGTGCCGGCGTCGGCCGTGCCCCACGTCGCCGCCGAGGTCGGCCCGGCCATGCGCTCCGGCGCGATCCTGACCGACGCCGCCAGCGTCAAAGCGCGCGTGGTCGACGCGTTGCAGGCCGGTGCCCCTCCGGAGGTGCACGTGATCGGCGGGCACCCGATGGCCGGCAGCGCCGAGACCGGCGCGGCGCATGCCTCCGCCGAGCTGTTCGTCGGCGCCACGTGGCTGCTGACCCCCACCACGCACACCGACGCGGAGGCCTACCGCCGCCTGCACGGCATGGTCGCCGCGCTCGGCGCCCGCGTCATCGCCGTGGCACCCGAGCGCCACGACCTGCTGGTGGCCGTCGTCAGCCACCTGCCGCAGCTGGCGGCGACCACGCTGATGAACCTCGCCGCCGACCGGGCGCGCGACGACCACGCCGGCCTGTTGCTGCTGGCCGCCGGCGGGTTTCGTGACGCCACGCGGGTGGCCGCCTCCAACCCGGACCTGTGGCTCGACATCTGCGCGGAGAACCGGGAGGCGATCGTCGCCGTCCTCGACGAGTACCGCGACCGGGTCGACGCGCTGCGCACCAGCCTCGCCAAGGCCGACGACGCACAGCTGCGCGACGAGCTCGCCGCCGCGCGCGCCGCCCGACGCGCCATGCCACGCAAGACCGTGGCCGAAGGCGCGTTGGTCGAGCTGCGCCTGGCGATCCCGGACCGCCCCGGCGTGCTCGCCGAGGTGACCACCACCGTCGGCCGGGCCGGTGTCAACATCGAGGATCTGGGCATCGAGCACGCACCGGAGGGCGGACAAGGGCGTCTGCTGCTGGTATTGGCCGGCGACGAGGCCGCCGCCACCGCCCGCCGGGCGTTGGAAAGCCACGGGTTCGACGTGTGGATCGAGCGGCCCTAACAAAGCCGCTCAAGTAGCGAAGCGGTAGC
>CAYQMQ010000481.1:0-1755 GCA_964418395.1 uncultured Actinomycetota bacterium | reverse complement strand
CACAGCACCCCGATGGCGGGCCCGCTGGCCCAAGCCAGCGCCGACACCCGCGCCGCGATCCAAGACGAGATCGTCGGCCAGTGGCAGCCGTTCGTGGCCGACGGCACGATCATCATCGAGGTGGACATGCTCACCGGAACCGGCCACCGCGTGTAGCGGCACCCGCGCATCACGCTCACGGCCGCCGAACCGGCCGTGCCGGCCCTCAGACCTCGGAGCGTGGCGACGGTGCCGTCTCGGGCCCGTCGCCCTCTCTGGCCACATGGGCCAACAGCCCGTTGATGAACCGCCCCGAGTCCTCGGTGGACAGCTCCTTGGCCAACCGCACGGCCTCGTCGATGGCCACGGCGTCGGGCACGTCGGGCTCGTAGCGCATCTCGTACAGCGCCAGGCGCAGCAGGTTGCGGTCGAGGATCGGCATCCGCTCGAGGTGCCATCCCTGGGCGTGGCCGACGATCACCGCGTCGAGCTCGCTCTGGTGAGTGTCCACGCCGCGAACCAGCTCGGCGGTGAACGCCGGCAGCTCGTCGGTGTCCTCAGCGACCGGGTCGATCGAGCCGAGCACCACCTCGACCGACCGCTGCTTCAGGTCGGCCTCGTACAGCAGGTCGAGCGCGCGCCGCCGCGCCTGGTGTCGGCCTGGCCGGGCGCCCATCAGGCGCGCGACAGGTAGGCGCCGGTGCGGGTGTCCACCTTGACCTGCTCGCCGGGCTCGATGAACAGCGGCACGCTGACCACCGCCCCGGTCTCGAGCGTGGCCGGCTTGGTGGCGCTGGACACCCGGTCGCCCTGCACGCCCGGCTCCGTCTCGGCGATCTCGAGCTCGACGGAGGCCGGCAGGTTCACGTCGATCACCTCGTCTTTGTAGAAGACGAGCTCCACGGTGTCGCCCTCGCGGATCCACTTCGTGGCCTCGGCCAGCGTCTCGCCCTGCACCATGATCTGGTCGAAGTGCTCGGTGTCCATGAACACCAGCTGGTGGTCCTCGCGGTACAGGAACTGCAGCTGGCGGCGTTCGAGGATCGCCTGCTCGAGCTCCTCGTCGGCGCGGAAGGTCTTGTCGACGCTCTTGCCGTGGCGCACCCCCTTGAGCGTGGTGCGCACGAACGCGTGGCCCTTGCCGGGCTTGACGTGCTGGAACGACTCGACGCGCCACAGCTCGCCGTCGAGGTTCAGCGTCATCCCGTTTTTGAGGTTGTTGGTCGAGACCATCGGTGCTCACTCCTCGAGACCCGTGATGGCGGCTTGTCAGACCGCGATGACGTCGCGCGGGGTGGTGGTGAGCCGTTCCGCTCCGTCGGCGGTCACGGCGACGACGTCCTCGATGCGCGCTCCGCCGATCCCGGGCAGGTACACGCCCGGCTCGACGGTGCAGACCATGTTCTCGGCGAGTGTAGCGGCGCTGCTGGCCGCCACCCGGGGAGCTTCGTGCACCTCCAGCCCGATGCCGTGGCCGGTGCCGTGGGTGAACGCCTCGGCGAGGTCGGCCGCGGCCAGGGCCGAGCGGCAGGCGGCGTCGACCTCGCGGGCGGCGACGCCGTCGCCGGCGGCGGCCACGCCCGCCTGCTGAGCGGCGGTGAGCGCCGCCACCGCGTCGGCGAGCCGGGCATCGACGGCCCCCAGGCCGCCGACGGCCACCAGCCGCGTCATGTCGGCGCAGTAGCCGTGGCGGCGCGCGCCGCCGTCGACGGTGACCAGGTCACCGGGGCGCAGCGGGCGGTCGGTGGGCTGATGGTGCGGGCGGGCGCCGTGCTC
>CAYQMQ010000480.1:0-1761 GCA_964418395.1 uncultured Actinomycetota bacterium | reverse complement strand
ATCCGGCTGAGAGGAGCCAGCCATGTCGATGACCGAGAGCCCCGACGCCACGACCGCGACGCCCGAGCCGATCATCGGCACCATCGTCGGCGTCGTGGGCGCTCAATACCTGATGGTCGCCAACGAGGCGGGCGTGTTCGAGCAGCTCGGCGAGGACGCGCTGACCGCCGAGGAGCTCGCCGAGCGCACCGGCCTGCCGACCCGCTCGGCGCGCATCCTCGCCGACTCGCTGGCCGCCTGGGGCTTGGTGGAGAAGGCTGAGGAACGCTACCGCAACGGCCCCGCGGCGCTCGCTTTCCTGAGCGGGGGCACGCCGATCGACCTCCGCCCGTACCTCCGCATGGCCCACAACGTCCTGTACCACCGGTGGGGACAGTTCGAGGACACGTTCCGTGGCGGCGGGGGTGCCCACGCCGAGCAGTTCCACGTCTCGGATGAGACCCAGCGCATCATCTCAGAGGGCATCCAGTCCCTGACGGCGCCCAGCGCGGCGATGCTCGCGGCCTCAGTCGATTTCGGGGGCTTCGCCCGCCTCCTCGACGTGGCGGGCGGACCCGGCAACCATCTGCAAGCGGTGCTGCAACGGTATCCGCAGCTTCACGGCACCCTGTTCGAGCTTCCGTCAGTGGCCGCGCAGGCCCGCGAGCGCCTGGCGCCGCTCCTCGATGATGGCCGAGTGGAGGTCGTCGAGGGCGACGTGTTCGAGGACCCGCTGCCCACCGGCCACGACGTCGTGCTGGTGTCGCAGACGCTCCACCTGTTCACCCCGGATCCCAACAAAGCGCTGCTGCGGCGGGTCCGGGACAGCGTCGACCGCGGCGCTCGGCTGCTGCTGGTCGACATGTGGACCAACGCCGACCGCACGGAGCCGCTGCCGGCGGCGCTGTCGGCCGGGATCTTCTACCAACTCACCGGCGGGGACGTGTACAGCGTGGACGAGGCGAAGGGATGGCTGGCCGACACCGGTTGGGCGTTCCTTGGGCATCGGCCGCTGGCCGGCCCGGAAAGCCTCATCGAGGCCGAGGCGGCGTGATAGCCGCCCCCGGTGGTGCGGCGGTCGGCCAGGCACCATCACGGATCCCCTTCCCCGAGTGGCGTCCGCCGGCCTCTAGACTGCCCGTCGATGTCCAGCACGGCGACGCCACCGGCCGGGGGCGACAACGGTGATCCCCGCCCGATCGGCGTGTTCGACTCCGGCGTCGGCGGCCTCACCGTGGCGAGGGCGCTGATGGACCTGCTGCCCGACGAGCGGCTGGTGTACGTCGGCGACACCGCCCGCGGCCCCTACGGCCCACGCGACCTCGACGAGGTCCGGGGCTTCGTCGACGAGATCGTCGGCTTTCTGCACGCCCAGGACGTCAAGCTCGTGGTCGCCGCCTGCAACACCGCCACCGCCGCGCTCGCCGGCGTCGACGTCGACTCGGCGTTCCCGGTCCCGCTCGTCGGCGTGATCGAGCCCGCCGTGGTGTCGGCGGTGCGGGCCACCCGCACCGGCCGGGTCGGGGTGATCGGCACCGTCGGCACGATCAACTCGGGAGCCTACGATCGGGCGGTGGCCGAACGCGACGAGGACGTCGAGCTGATCAGCCAGCCGTGCCCGCGGTTCGTGGAGCTCGTCGAGACCGGCCGCACCACCGACCCGGAGGTGCTCGCCGTCGCCCGCGACTACCTCGCGCCGCTCATCGCCGCCGACGTGGACACCGTCATCCTCGGCTGCACCCACTATCCGCTGCTGACGGGGGTCCTCAGCTACGTGATGGG
>CAYQMQ010000479.1:0-1766 GCA_964418395.1 uncultured Actinomycetota bacterium | reverse complement strand
TCCTCGGCTGCACCCACTATCCGCTGCTGACGGGGGTCCTCAGCTACGTGATGGGACCGGGGACGGTGCTGGTGTCCAGCGCCGAGGAGACCGCACGGGCGGTGTTCGCCCGCCTGGTCGATCGGGGCGAACTCGCCCACATTCCCGACGCCGACCGGCGTCACCGCTTTCTCGCCACCGGCGACCGCTCCGCCTTCGCCGGGCTCGCCGGCCGCTTCCTCGGCCCGCGCCTGCCCGAGACGGCGATCGAGCCGCTCACGGCGGGCGACGGCAGCGCCCCGGGCTCGGACGCGACCAACATCGGAGCGAGCCGGTGAGCCTCGCGCTGCACGTGTGCGGCAGCGCTGGCACCCACCCGGGGCCGGGCCGGGCCTGCTCGGGGTATCTGGTGGACAACGGCGAGACCCGCCTGCTGCTCGACTGCGGCAACGGCTCGCTGGCCAACGCGCAGCGCGCCTGCGACCTCGCCGACCTCGACGCCGTGCTGATCAGCCACCTGCACCCGGACCACTGCGTGGATCTCTTCGGCCTGTACTACGCGCTGCGGTTCCACCCGGGCGGCCAGCAGCAGGTCCCGGTGTACGCACCGGCCGGCGCCGAGGCGTTCCTGCGCCAGATGCTCGGCGACGACGGCGCCCGCCACTTCGGCGACGTGTGCGTGTTCCACACCGTGGCTGCCGGCGAGACGTTCCGGGTGGGTGAGCTGACCGTGCGCCTGACGGCCGCGAACCACCCGGTCGAGACGCTGGCCGCCCGCGTCGAGGCGGACGGCCAGGCGATCGCCTACAGCGCCGACACCCATCTCGCGCCCGGGGTCGTCGACGCCGCGCGGGGCGCCGACCTCTTCGCCTGCGACGCCACATGGCTCGCCCGGCACGGGCCGTTCCCCGCCGGCATCCACTGCACCGGGGAAGAAGCCGGGCAGATGGCCGCCGAAGCTGAGGCGGCCCGCCTGGTGGTCACCCACGTGGTGCCCAGCAACAACGCCGCCGAGGTGGCCGCCGAGGCCACCCGCCGCTACGACGGCGAGATCGTGATCGCCGAGGACGGCTTGGAGGTCGCCCTGTGACGCGCCCCGACCCGGGTCCCACCGTCCGCCCCGATCACCGGGCCGCTGACCAGCTGCGCCCCGTCACGATCGAAACCGGCGCGCAGGCCTACGCCGAAGGGTCGGCGCTGATCACCGCCGGCCGCACCCGGGTGCTGTGCGCCGCCAGCGTTTCCGCCGACGTGCCGCCGTGGCTGCGGGACTCCGGCCAGGGATGGATCACCGCCGAGTACGCGATGCTGCCCCGCGCCACGCACGAGCGCACGCCCCGCGAGTCCGCCCGCGGGCGCGTCAAGGGGCGCACCCATGAGATCCAGCGCCTCATCGGCCGCAGCCTTCGCGCGGCGATCGATCTGGAGGGGCTCGGCACCCACGCCATCACCGTGGACTGCGACGTGCTGCAGGCCGACGGCGGCACCCGGACGGCGGCGATCACCGGGGGGTGGGTCGCCCTGGCCGACGCCATCGACACCATGGTGCGCGACGGCCAGATCTCGCGCCCGCCGGCGTTGCAGGCGGTGACGGCGGTCAGCGTCGGCATCGTGGAGGGCCAGCCCCGCCTCGACCTCGACTACGCCGAGGACTCGACCGCCTCGGTGGACATGAACGTGGTCGTCGCCGGTGACGGGCGCCTCATCGAGGTGCAGGGCACCGCTGAGGAGTCGCCGTTCAGCCGCGAGGAGCTCGACCAGCTCGTCGACCTGGCCGTCGGCGGCTG
>CAYQMQ010000478.1:0-1768 GCA_964418395.1 uncultured Actinomycetota bacterium | reverse complement strand
ACGCGGAGACCGTCAACCACCGAGAGGGTGTCCCGCTGTGGCTCATCGATCGTTGGCACGCACCAGCTTGGCCGCCAGCCTGACAGCGACCCTGCTGCTCGCACCGGCCGCTGGACAGGCGCTGGCGCTGGGAGGCGGCGACCTGACCGACGGCAGCGACAGCTCCGCCGACGCCGTCGGCGAGCAGACCGTCGAGGAGACCGACGAGGCCGTGGAGGACACCGTCGACGCGGTCTCCGGCGGCGAGGCCGCGGCCACCGCCGAAGAGCCCGCCGCCCCCGTGGACGACACGGTCGAGGCGACCACCGACGCCGTGGGTGAGGCCGCCGATGGTGTCCGTGAGGTCGTGGAGAAGGCCGCCTCCGGCGATCCGGGCGGGGCAACCGAGTCCACCGCCAACACGGTGGAGGACACCACGAACACGGTCAGCGGCGTGGTCAGGGACGTGGTCGCCGGCGGCGTCGAGGCCGAGGGCGACGACCCCGCGGAGGTCTCCAGCCCCGACGATCCGTCTGAGGGCCCGGCGACCGACCCCGAGCCGCAGGGGCCGCACCGCACGAACTCGACGTCCCGCTTGGAGCCGGACGGCGGCTTCGACGATCGCTCGGCCAGCATCTCCAGCGGCTTCACCCGCAACGTCGGCGGTGGCAACGGCTCCGCGTCCCGCTTCGAGCCACCGGCCACCGGCGGGGTGTTCGACCCCGCGCGCGGCGGGTCGAGCTCGGCTCCGAGCCCCGACGTCGACTCGCTGGCCGAGCCCACCGGCCCCAGCAACGCCGGCGTGCCGAACCCACGCGACATCCCCACCTCGTTGGTGCTCACCGCCACCGCGCTGCTGGTGCTGGTCGGAGCGGGCCACGTGCTGCACGCGGTGCGCCGTGGCGGCCTGGAGTTCGGCTGAGCGGAGTTCGCGCCGGTCAGGCGCTGACGCCGGATGGGCGCAGCGCCACCGGCTGATGCCGGCCGAGGCCGTGCAGCTGCATCGTGGGCACCCGGGTCGTGGCGAAGTCGTCGGCGGCCAGGCGCTGCTCGAGGTCGCCGGCGGCCAGGACCCGCCCTGACCGCGCCCGGTCGGTGAGCCGGGCGGCGAGGTTGACGGTGTCGCCGTACAAGTCGCCGGCGCGGGTGATGACCGGCCCGAAGGCCATGCCAGCCCGGATCGGGGCGCCCGACAGCGGATCGCCGGGCTCCGGCGGGGCCACGAGCGCCAACAGCGTGTGCGCCAGCGGCGCGGGCTCGCCGCTCATGAGCATGACCGCGTCGCCGACGAACTTGACCACCCGCACGTCCGAATGGTTGCTGCTGGCGGCGAACACGCGGGCCTCGAAGGCGTCGACGACCTCCTCGAGCCCCGACGGGTCGATCCGCGCGCTCAGCGAGGTGTAGCCGACGACGTCGGCGAAGCCCACCGCGGCCTGCAGCTCGCGGCCCTGTGCGACGTCGGCGACCAGCCGGGTGCTCAGCAGCTGGCGCAGCGCCTGCTGGTAGGTGTCCCGCACGAGGTCCGCGGCCACGGGGGCCAGGGTCTGCTGAGCCTGAGCGAGGTCGAGGGCGAGACGGACCTGATCGGCCCCGTTGGCCTGCAGGGGCTCGACGATCTGCTCGCGGGCCACGTCGAGGTGGGTCAGCACCACGCGGGCCAGGGTGTAGGCGTCGGCCCGCACCACTCGCTCGGCGCTGGCCTGGTCCAAGTACTGCAGCAGCCAGGCGAGGCGGCGGGCGGCGTCCACATCCGCCTGGTCGAAGCCCCGGTCGAACGGCACGCCCA
>CAYQMQ010000477.1:0-1769 GCA_964418395.1 uncultured Actinomycetota bacterium | reverse complement strand
GCCCAGCCGTGGGTGACCACGATCGCCGTGCCCCCGCCGGCCACGTCGGCCAGCAGGTCGGTCAGGGCGGCGGCCACGCGGGCGCGCAGGTCCGCGACCGCGTCGCCGTCGCCACCGGCCGGCCCCTGCCCGTCGCAGAACGCGGCGAACCGGTGCTCGTCCCGGCGGCGCACGTCGTCGACGCGCAAACCGGTCCACGCGCCGACGTCGAGCTCGCGCCACCGCTCGTCACAGCGTTCGGGCCAACCGGTGCGAGCCAACAGCGGCGCGGCGGTCTCGGTGACGCGGCGCTGGTCGCTGCGCACCACGGCGACCACCGAGCGCTCGGCGGCCAGCCGGTCCGCGAGCGCGGCCGCTTGGGCGAAGCCGCGGCAGGTGAGCCCCAGGCCCGACTGCCCCTGCCACACGCCCGCGGCGTTTCCCTCGCTCTCGGCGTGGCGCGCCAGCACCAGCCGCCCGCCCGTTGGGCCGCTCACACCGACTGCGTGGAGGATCCGGCGTCGGCGGGCTCGACCTCCTCCACCGGCGCCTCGCGCCACAGCCGCTCGAGGTCGTAGATGCGGCGCTGTTCTTCGGTGAAGACGTGCACCACCACCTCACCGAAATCGCGCACGATCCAGCCGCTGTCGAGCTCCCCTTCGCGGCCCGCGGCTGCGTACCCGGCCGCCTTCGCCGCTTGCTCGACCTGGTCCACGATGACGTCCATCTGCCGCGGGTTCGCCGCAGAGCACAACACGAAGTAGTCCGTGATCTGCAGGAAGTCACCTACCTCCAGCAACCGGATCTCGGTGGCCTTCTTGTCCGCGGCCGCGTGGGCGGTGCGGCGGGCGAGATGTCGGGCAGCGGAGGTGTCGACGGAACCCAGCGGAATGCTCCTGTCCAGGATGGGCGGTTCTCGGTTCGCCGGCTGCGGTCGGCGGATGCCCGTCACGGGCTGAAGTCGGCACCCACCACGACGGTGACATCCACCACCGACTGCGGCTGGCGGCTGACTTGGATCGTACCGACACCGAGCTGTTGCTGCACCCATTCGGCGGTGGCCCGGCTGCGGTCGCTGTCGTCGTAGATCACGATGCGGGTGGTGTCCTCGCCGAAGCTCGGGGCGTTGTCGCTGGCCACGATCCGCACGCGCCCACCCCCGACGCGGTCTTCGACGGCCCCGCCGATGCCCGGTGTGCCCACGCCGTTGAGCACCTGCACGCGGGGGGCGCCGCCGGCCGCCTCGTCGGGCACGCTGGCCGCCAAGTGCTGGCGGGTGAGCTCAGCGGTCTCGTCGGCGTCCGCGCGGTAGGTCGGTCTCCCGTCGGGCCCCTCGCCGCTGACGGCCTCCACCGGCAGCATCCGGAACCGCGCGGCGTCGGCGGCTTGGGCGTCGCCGGCCCGGGCCAGCAGCCGGTCCATCCAGTCGGCGCCGGCGGCGGTCTCCACCGGCCACGAGCCGTCCGCACTGCCGTCCATCAACGCGGCGCGAGCCGGCGGGTTGGCGACGGCCTCCAGCAACGCGGCGAACATCTTGCGTTGCCGGGTGATCACGTCCAGCTCGCCCTCATCACCGACAAACGAGGCGTACCGGGTCAGCTGTGCGCCGTTGAGCGTCTGAGCGCCGGGCTCGAAGCGTACCGGCTGGCCATCCGAGCCGGCACCGCGCAGCTTCCTGGCCACCTCCACCTCGAGACCGCCCAGCCGGTTCAGCCACGCCGCCAGGCCCGGCCCATCGACGGTGGCCACGTGGTCGATCGCGATGCCCAGCAGGTTCTCGACGCTGGCCT
>CAYQMQ010000476.1:0-1772 GCA_964418395.1 uncultured Actinomycetota bacterium | reverse complement strand
GTGGGCGAGCCGTCGATGCTGGTGGACCGCGACGGCACGGCGCTGTACCGGTTCGCCGCCGAGGTCGAGCGCACGCCCCTGCCGCTGTCGCACATCGCCGAGTCGCTGCAGCAAGCTGTGGTCGCCGTCGAGGACCACCGCTTCTACGAGCACGAGGGCGTGGATCCGTTCAGCGTGGCGCGCGCGGTGGTGCGCAACGTCACCGCGGGCTCGATCCGCGAAGGCGGCTCCACGCTCACCCAGCAGTACGTCAAGACCGCCTTCACCGACGCCGACCGCACCTTCACGCGCAAGGCCCGCGAAGCGGTGCTGGCGATGCAGCTCGAAAAGGAGCAGGACAAGGACACGATCCTCGAGTCCTACCTCAACCAGGCCTACTTCGGCGACGGGGCCTACGGGGCGCAGGCCGCCGCCCAGTCCTACTTCGGGGTCAACGCCAGCGAGCTCACCCTGCCCCAGGCGGCGACGCTGGCGGGCCTGCTGACCGCTCCCTCGGACCTGTCGCCGCGCCATCACCCCGAGCGGGCGCGGAACCGGCGCAACCTGGTGCTGGACCGCATGGCCGACCTCGACATGATCACCGACGCCGAGCGGGACGCCGCCGGCCGCGAGCGGCTCGAGATCGTCGACCGCGACGACCCGGCCTCGGCCGCCCCGTACTACGTGGAGCGCATCCGCCAGCAGCTGCTGGCCGACCCCGACATCGGCTCGGACCGGCTGTACTACGGCGGGCTGCGCATCACCGCCGCGCTGGACGTGGACCGGCACCTGGCGCTGCGGCGCGCCATCACCGAGAACCTGCCGGCCGACGAGTCGCTGGACGCCGGCGCCGCCGTCGTCGACCCCGAGACCGGCGACGTGGTCGCGGCCTACTCCGGCCGCGACTTCGACGACAGCCAGGTGGACCTGGCGCTGCGCCCGTCGTCCGGCCGCCCCAGCGGCTCGACGTTCAAGACGTTCGCGCTGGCCGCCGCCCTCGAGGACGACTGGACCTTGGAGTCCACCTATCGGGCGCCGAGCCGGATCACGATCGCCGACTGGACGGTGGGCGGCTCGGGCGGCTGCCCGAGCCCGTGCACGCTGCGGCAGGCGACGATGCACTCGGCCAACACCGTGTTCGCCCAGCTCGCCCGCGACGTGGGCGGGGAGCGGGTGACCGAGATGTCGGTGCGGCTGGGCAGCCGCAGCCGCTTCGAGTATCCCGGCGTGCTCAGCCACGTGCTGGGCACCGGCGACGTCACGCCGCTGGACATGGCCAGCGCCTTCGCCACGCTGGCCAACGACGGGGTGGCCTGCCCCGCCCGGCTGGTCACCGAGATCCGCGCACCGGACGGCTCGGCGATCGAGCCCCCCGATCCGCGCCAGCCCAGCGAGGAGGAGCGCGAGCGGTGGGCGGCCCGTCTCGACGAGCTCGGCTACGACCTCGACGACGACGCGGACGATCTCGGTCGCTGCTACCGGGCGGTGGCGCCGTCGGTGGCGCGGGCGACGGTGCACGCGCTGCAGGGGGTCGTCGACCAGGGCACGGGCACCCGCGCCGCGCTCGAGGAGTGGCCGGTGGCCGGCAAGACCGGCACCCACGACGATGGCAACGGGGCCTCGCGGGCGATCTGGTTCACCGGGACCACGCCGGAGCTGGCGATGTCGGTGACGTTCGGGGGTCGGGAGCGGCTGACGCCGCTGCGGGGCCTGCCGGCGTGCGGGGGCGGTGACTGCTACGGCGGCCAGCTCACCGCCGACCTGTGGCGCGAGGCGGCCGAGCGGCTGCACGC
>CAYQMQ010000475.1:0-1780 GCA_964418395.1 uncultured Actinomycetota bacterium | reverse complement strand
GGGCCACCCACCCGTCTGCCCGCCGCCGCGCCGGCCCGGCACGCCCGCCGCGATTCACGCCATCCCGAGGTTCGGCTCGGCCCTTCGGTGGGGGTCGTGACCCGAACCTCGGAATCTCGAGGTTTGCTCCACAGGCTTGCCCGGGCGCCGACATGAACCGCGGCATCCCGAGGTTTGTTTCGCCTGCGGCGCGCTGCGCCGCACCTCGCAGGCCCTGCCTCGCGTCCTGCTGGCTCACCACCGCGCAACCCCGGCGAGCCGACTGGCTCCAGCGGGTGGCGAGGGTGCCAGGCGGCCGCCGGCGGGCCGGCTGGCGTCACCGCGTGGCCACGCTGTAGCCGCGCAGCGGGGCGATGCCCGCCCGCAGCCGCTGAGTCCGTGCCGCGAGGATCCGATCGCGCAGAGCAACCGGATTGGCGAGGCCGGCGGCGGTCACCTCGATGATCTCGATGTCGTGGCGAGCCTTCAGCGCCGCAGCTCGCGCGCGGTCGGCGCGCTGGTCAGCCTCGCTTCGATGGTAGTGCTTGCCCTGGTACTCCAGCGCGAGGCGCGCCTCGACGAACAGCGCGTCCACCCGGTAGCCGTCGATGCGCACCTGCCAGACCGGCTGGGGGTCCTTTGGGCCGAACAGCTGAGCCAGCGACCGCTCACCCTCGCTCTCCAACTGCAGCGTTCCCGCCTCGATCATCTTCAGGATCGTCGCCGGGCCCGCGAGCACGCCGTGCAGTCGCCGAGCGACTTGCTCGAGCTCGCGGCCGCTGGTCAGCTCTCGACGGACACCGTCGTCGAACCCGACGCGCACCGTCTTCTCCTTGACCTGTCCCGCGGCCTGGACGAGGCCCTCGGCGACGATCACCGTGGGGATGTCGTACCGCGTGGTCCGGGCGTAGTCGGGGACGTCGACGGCCGCCCAGTCGAACGACACGCCCTGAAGCGACCGTCGCGACGGCACGATGACGAACGGCTCGCGCTCCTCTCGCTCGTCGGCGAACTCGAAACCGTCGAGGTCCCACAGCGCGAGCGCGCTGGCGCCGCCGACGCACGCGGACGTGCCGGCTCGCCGCACCGCGGCGTCAACTCGCGCGGTCGGGGTGATCGCTGCTCCGCCCGGTGCGTAGACCGCGCGGTACAGCCGGTCGAGACAGCCCGTGGTCTGCCAGTGCTGGATCTGCCCGCTCGTAGCTCCCTCAGCGAGCAGCTCGCTGCGGGTGATGATCGACCGGTTGGCGCGGGCGCGCTCTTTGATTACGGACGGGAGGCAGCTCATGCCGCCGAGCATGCACCGGCGGGGCGCTCGGAGGCCGCGACCGGCCGCGCGCGGTTGGGGAAAACCCTCTCGGCTGGGTTTATGAGCAAGGCGGTTCCGCGAACCTCGGCATCCCGAGGTTCGTTTCGCAAGGGCGGCGGGTGCTCCTGGGCGAATCTCGGCATGCCGAGGTTCGCACCGCCACGCGGGTGGGGCATAGGCGGACGCGCGACCGGGTTGGGTCGAGCGGGCGTGACCCACTTGCCCACGGCCCTGTCGCCGGTGTGCGGCGAGTCGTGCGGCGCGGCACGCATCTACGCTAGTGCCCATGACCGCTGACCTGACCTCCCGTGCGCTGGGGTCGGCCCGTGTGCCGGGTGAGGGGCTGGTGCCGGGCCGCGACCGGCGGGCTCGCCACCGCCCCGACACCGCATCGGCCCGACCCGGCGCCGCGGCTCCGACCGTCGGTGTGTTGGCGTTGCAAGGCGACGTGCTCGAGCACCTGCGCATGCTGGACGCCGCCGGGGCCCACGC
>CAYQMQ010000474.1:0-1788 GCA_964418395.1 uncultured Actinomycetota bacterium | reverse complement strand
GCGTCCACCAGCTGTTGGCCCACGACGAGGTCTCGATCGGCGACTACGTGCTCGCAGGCGGCGAGGTCGCCGCGTGCGTGCTCATCGAAGCCGTCGCGCGGCTGCTGCCGGGTGTGGTGGGCAACGCCGCGAGCGTGGAGGGCGAGTCGTTCGCCGACGGCCGGCTCGAATACCCTCAGTACACCCGGCCGGCGAGCTACCGCGGCCTCGAGGTGCCCCAGGTGCTGCTGAGCGGCGACCACGGCGCGGTGGCGCACTGGCGCCATGAACAGGCCGAAGCCCGCACCCGCCGTGTGCGTCCGGACCTGCTCGAGGGGAGTACCGAGGCCGCAGTGGCCGACGACGTCGATGACGCCAACGACGTCACCGGGGTTGAGGAATCCGAGCGGTGACGGCTCCGCAGCGCAGCCCGCTGCGCCGACAGCGCCTGCTGGTCGCCGTGACGCTGCTGCTCACGGTGGGCCTGGCAGCTGTCGTCGTGCAAGCAGCCGCGCTGCGCGTGTTTGTGGTGCCCTCGGGCTCGATGCGCCCCACCCTTGAGCCAGGCGACCGCGTGTTGATCGAGACGGTCAGCCTGCCGGACCGGGCGCCCGAACGCGGCGAGCTCGTCGTTGTGCGCCGTCGCGGCTCGTCGGTACGCCAGGGGATGGGTGGGGTGCTGCGCTCGGTGGGAGAAGGCTTCGGGCTGTTGAGAGCCGACGAAGACGTCGCCGTCATCCGGCGGGTGATCGGCCTGCCTGGCGAGACCGTCGATGTCCGTGCCGGCGTGGTGCATGTCGACGGCGAGCCGTTGTCCGAGCCCTACGCGACCCGCAGCGAGCGGGACATGGCTCCCACCCACCTGCCGCCGGACCGATACTGGTTGACGGGGGATCATCGGCCCGCCTCCGGCGGCGACGCCGGCCCTGGCCGATCCGTGAGCCGCGACCAGCTCGCCGGACGGGCTGTGACCGTGCTCTGGCCGCCGGCCCGCGTGTTCGCGAAGCTGCACGTCGCCCCCGAGCCTGCTGTCCGCGCCGACCGTCAATTGCCGCGCTGACATGCTGTGGATATGCTGGTTTGCCGGCGCGCGGCCATTCCTCTCGACTCGACCAGGCGCGTCCAGGCGGCCCCCATCGCACCGAGCCGGCCTCGCGCCGGCCCGCGCCACACCAGACCGTGCCTGCACCGGAGGTCCACGATGAAGCCCACCGACCTCGTCGACGTGGAGAGCCTGCGAGACGACATCCCCGACTTCCGAGTTGGCGACACCGTGAAGGTGCACGTCAAGGTCGTCGAGGGCAACCGCGCCCGCGTGCAGGTCTTCGAGGGCGACGTCATCGCCCGTCAGGGCTCGGGGATCAGTGAGACCTTCACCGTGCGCAAGATCAGCTTCAACAACGTCGGCGTGGAACGCATCTTCCCGGTGCACACCCCGATCATCGACAAGATCGAGGTGATGCGCCGTGGCGATGTGCGCCAGGCCAAGCTCTACTACCTGCGCCACCGTGTCGGCAAGGCCGCTCGAGTCCGCGAAAAGCGGGAGCCGGCCAGCACCTCCTGACCGCGGTCGATCGCGGCGACCCTGCGCGTGAGCGAGCCACCGATCACGACGAGAGATGGCGGGCCGGCCCAGCCCGTGCCCCCGCCTCCCGAGGCGAGCGAGGAGCCTCCCCCGAAGAAGAAGGGGGGGCTGTCGTTCCTCGTCGAGCTTCCGCTGTTGGTGCTGTTGGCGTTCGTGCTCGCGATCCTGTTGAAGACGTTCCTGGTGCAGGCGTTCTACATCCCCTCCACGTCGATGGTCCCGAC
>CAYQMQ010000473.1:0-1797 GCA_964418395.1 uncultured Actinomycetota bacterium | reverse complement strand
AACAGCACGCCGGCGAGCACGTTGTCGGCGGGGTCGTCGAGGTCGAGTGGGCGCCCGGCCAGATGGGCGGAGATGAACTGGCCGGTGCCCGGCATGACCTGCATGATGCCAATCGCCCCGGCCGAGGAGACCCGTTCCTGGTTCCAGCCGGACTCCTGCCAGGCCAACGCTTTGACGAACGCCGGCGACCAGCCGTGCGCGCGGGCGGTGCGCTCGATGAGGTCGCCCACCTCCCCGCGGGTGGCCGGCGCCGGCGAATCCGCCGCCGCGCCGTCGGACCCGGGCCCGGCCTCCGTCGAGCCGGAGTCGGCCTGTGGTAGCGCCAGGCGGGTGCCCGCCACGAGCCGGTCGGGATCGTCGAGATCGTTCGCGTCGGCCAATTGGCTCAGGCTGACATCGAACCGCGCGGCGATCTCGGAGAGCGTGTCGCCGTACTCCACGGTGTAGCCCGCCACCAGCAGGGTGATGGCCAACAGCGCGGTCGGGCGCACGCGCAGCAGGCGCGAGGGGCGGGCGGGGGCCATGCGGCACCTCGTCCAGTCGGGGAAGGACGCAGGAGCTTAACCGCGGTGGCGACCGGACGCGAACATCGGCCCATGTCCGTCCGGACGGGTATATCGGTTGTGTCAGGGAGCCGCGGGCGGCTCGGGCGGCCGTGGCGGCGCCCCCCGGCGCCGGGTCAGCCACGACAGCCGGCGGGCTGCCTGCTTCCACGGGGGCTCGGGCTCGCCGGACTGCTCGCGGGGAGCCCGCGACCGTGGCGCGGGCCGGCGGGACACGGCGTCGCTGCGCGCGGCCGCGACGCAGAAGGCCGGGCCGTGCGGCCAGAACGGGTCGTCGAAGGCGGTGTCGAGGCGTTCGAAGCCGACGGCCCGCAGCCCGTCGAGGATGTCGCGCTTCTCCATCCAGCGGGCGTGGGTGCGCGAACCGCCGCAGAACGTCGGGTCGTGGACCCCCTCGCCGTAGCTGTACCGGTGGTAGGTGGCCGACAGGCCATGACGCTCCACCGGCTCAGCCTCATCGAAGCGCTCGGCGACGTCGGGGCGCTGGGCCAGCACCTCCGCGTCCCAGTAGTGGGTCCACAGCAGCACCCGGCGGGCCCGCGTGCCCAACAGCGCGATCAGCTCGAGCGGGTCGTGCAGGTGGTACAGCACGCCGGCCGCCACGCACAGATCGACGGTGGCGTCGTGTTCGCGCAGGTAGCCGACGAAGTCACCGAGCTCGAAGTGGGCGCGAAGGCCGAGCAGGTTCTTGACCACGAGGCAGCGCAGGAACGCTTGGCGATGGGCCTCCACGGCCACCACCTGCCCGGCACCGCGCTCCTCGAGCAGCGTGGTGTGGGCGCCTTCCAAGGGGCCGAGCTCGAGCACGGTCATGCCGGTGATCGGGCCCAGCACCTCCAAGCCCCACAGGATGCGTTCGTCGTGAAACAGGTCGTCGCGGTCGCCGGAGACCGTGCTCTCGCCCAAGATGGGCACCTTGGCGGTCCACTGATCGGCGAACAGCTCGAGCTGGTGCTGGGCTCGCGGCGGACGGGTCTCGTATGCGTCGAGGAAGGCCTCGCGTTCGTCGTCGGGAGTCGCCGCACCGTCGGTGCTCACAGGGCCTCCGCGGGGTCGTGGCTGGCTCATCGGGCTTCGCCGGACTGCAGTCTGCCAGCCCGTGTGCTCCCGCCCGGTGCACGTGCTGTCGTGGCGACGCCTAGCCTGCCGCGGGACAGGCCTCATGTAGCGAAGCGGTAGGCCGCGGGACAGGCCTCATGTAGCGAAGCGGTAGGCCGCGGGACAGGCCTCATGT
>CAYQMQ010000472.1:0-1802 GCA_964418395.1 uncultured Actinomycetota bacterium | reverse complement strand
CGCTCGCCGCGCCTGCGGCGGCTGGCCGAGGCCGCCCCGCCGGTGCGCGCCGTCGTCGACCGGTTCGTGGCCGGCGAGACCCTGGCCGACGGCCTGGCCGCCACCCGCTGGCTCGCCCGCACCGGCCGCCACGCCTCGCTGGACCATCTCGGCGAGGCGGTCACCGACGCCGGCGCCGCCCGCCGGGCCGCCAAGGCCTACCACGAAGCGCTCGCCGCGATCGCCGCCGAGGACCTGCCGGCCGGCATCAGCGTCAAGCCCACCCACATGGGCCTGTCCCAGACCAGCGAGCTGGCCGCGGAGCTGCTCGACGACCTCGCCGCCGCCTCCGGTCGCATCGGCGCCCACCTGACCCTCGACATGGAGGGCAGCGACGTCACCGAGGCCACCATCGGCTTGGTCGAGCGGCTGCGGGCGGCCGGCCACCACCACGTGGGCTGTGCGGTCCAGTCGATGCTGCGCCGCACCATCTCCGACATCGAGCGGCTGATGAGCGCCCCCGGTGGGCCGGCCAGCGTGCGGCTGTGCAAGGGCGCCTACGCCGAGCCGGCCGGCATCGCCCACCCCAACCGCGCCGACGTCGACGCCGCCTACCGCGCCGCCGCCGCCCGCCTGCTGGCCACGCCCGGGTCGTTCCCGCGCTTTGCCACCCACGACGCGGCGCTGCTCGCCTTCTGCCGCACCGAGGCCGCCCGCGCCGGCCGCGCCCGCGGCGACTACGAGCTGCAGATGCTGTACGGGGTGCGCGAGCCGCTGCAGCGCGAGCTGGTCCGGGACGGCGAGCGGGTGTGCGTCTATGTGCCCTACGGCACCGAGTGGTACCCGTACTTCATGCGCCGCCTCGGCGAGCGCCCCGCCAACCTCGTCTTCTTCGGGCGGGCCCTGCTCGGCTCGCGTTGAGCCGGTGATCTGGCCGGCACCCGGCGTTAATCCGCCACTGGCTCCAGACGGGGTGGAGCGAGCATCGGATCAAACGCGATGGGTGGGATCGCCGGCTGGCTCGCCCGCCCCACCGTGGTTCGCCCCGGCCCACCGCCGACCTTTACGCTGCAGGCCATGGACGGACAACTGGCGATGCTGGGCACTGGGCGCATGGGCGAGGCGCTGCTGAACGGGCTGTTGCGCTCCGGCTGGGCCGACCCCGGACAGCTGCACTGCACCGTGCGCAACCCCGAGCGGGCCCGCACCATCGCCGAGACCTACGGGGTGCGGGCCGACACCGACTCGGCGGCGGCCGCCGCGGGCGCCGACGTGGTCATCCTCGCGGTCAAGCCCCAGAACCTGCGCGAGCTGCTGGCCACCGTCGGTGACAAGATCCGCCCCGACCAGCTGGTGATCACGGTGGCCGCCGGCGTGCCGACCTCGGCGATCGAGTCGCACCTGCCCGAGGGCACCTCGGTGGTGCGGGTGATGTCGAACACCCCGGTGCAGGTCGATCAGGCCATGAGCGTGGTCGCCGCCGGCCGCCACGCCCGCGACGACCAGGTGGAGCTCGCCGCCGAGATCCTGGGCCATGTGGGCCGGGTCATCCGCCTGCCCGAAGAACACCTGGACGCCGTCACCGCCCTGTCGGGCTCGGGGCCGGCGTACGTGTTCCTGCTCGTCGAGGCGATGATCGACGCCGGGATCCTGCTGGGGCTGTCCCGCGACGTGGCCAGCGAGCTGATCGTGCAGACGCTGGTGGGCAGCGCCACGATGCTGCGCGACTCCGGGCGCCATCCCGTCGAGCTGCGCGAGGAGGTCACCTCCCCCGGCGGCGTGACGATCTCGGCGATCCGCGCGCTGGAGGACGCCGGGGTGCG
>CAYQMQ010000471.1:0-1807 GCA_964418395.1 uncultured Actinomycetota bacterium | reverse complement strand
GGCGGTGGCCGCCGCACCGCTGGCGTGGCCGGTGGTGCGGCCGGTGCGAGCCGGCGCGAGCGGCCGCGAGCTGGTGGGGGTGCTGGGCGCGGTCGCCCGGCTGCACCTGGCGGTCGCGGGGCTGGTGGCCGCGGCGCTCGTGGTCGGCTGACGCGGCGAGCCGCTGCTGTGGCCGGACCACCGGGCGACGGGCGGTGGGGATCGGCGAGGACCGGCCCGGTGGGGCCGGGACAGCGGGCGCCGATAGGCTGTCGCGGTCATGTCGGTCCACGTCGAGGCGGCCTTCCGCGTGCCGCTTGCCACCCCCTTTCGCGGCGTCGACGCCCGCGACGGGTTGTTGCTGCGCGGGCCGGCCGGCTGGGGCGAGTTCAGCCCCTTCGCCGACTACCCGCCTCACCGCGCCGCCCGGTGGCTGGCCGCCGCCCGCGAGGCCGCCGCCGACGGCTGGCCCGCGCCGCGCCGCGACACCGTCCCGGTCAACACCACCGTGCCCGCCGTCGATCCCGGCACGGCCCACCGGCTCGTCGCCCGCTCCGGCTGCGGCACCGCGAAGGTCAAGGTCGCCGAGGCCGGCCAGACGCTGGCCGACGACCTCGCCCGCTGCGAAGCGGTCCGCGACGCGCTCGGCCCGCACGGCCGGCTTCGCATCGACGCCAACGGCGCCTGGGACGTGGACGCGGCGGCTGACGCGCTCACCGCCCTGGACCGGTTCGCCCTCGAGTACGCCGAGCAGCCGGTGGCCACCCTCCCCGAGATGCGCGCGCTGCGCGGGCGCGTGACCGTGCCGCTGGCCGCCGACGAGAGCGTGCGCACCGCCGAGGATCCCCTGCGGGTGGCCGACCTGGACGCCGCCGACATCGTGGTGCTCAAGGCCGCGCCCCTGGGCGGGGTGCGCGCCGCCCTCGACGTCGCCGACGCCTGCGGGCTGACGGTGGTGGTGTCCTCGGCGATGGAGACGTCGGTGGGGTTGAGCGCCGGCGTCGCGTTGGCCGCCGCCCTGCCCGAGCTGCCCTACGCCTGCGGGCTCGGCACGGCCACGCTGTTGGCCGACGACGTCGCCGCCGACCCGCTGGCGCCGACCGACGGGGCGGTGGCGGTGCGCCGGGTCGGCCCCGACCCGGACCGGCTGGCCCGGCTGATGGCCGACGACGACACCGCCGCCGCGTTGCGCGCCCGCCACGCCGCGGCCGCCGCGGTCCTCGACGGCGAGGCGGTCCGGTGAGCCCCACCCCCACCGAGCAGGCCGCGGTCGTGATCGACGAGCTCGCCCGCGGGGGGGTCACCGAGGTCGTGCTCGCGCCCGGCTCGCGGTCGGCGCCGCTGGTGGTCGCCGCCGAGCACCATCCGGACGTGCGGGTGCACGTCCGCGTCGACGAGCGCAGCGCCGCCTTCGTCGCCCTCGGCCTCGCCCGAGCGCGAGGACGCCCGGCCGCGGCGCTGTGCACGTCGGGCACCGCCGCCGCGTCGTTCCACCCGGCGGTGCTGGAAGCCGACGCCGCCGGCGTGGCGCTGGTCGCCGTCACCGCCGACCGCCCCCCGGAGCTGCGCCACACCGGCGCCAACCAGACCGTCGACCAGCAGCACTTGTACGGCCGGGCCGTCCGCGCCTTCGGCGAGCTCGCGCCCACCGGCGCCGAGCCGGCCACCCAGACCGTGATGTGGCGCAGCGAAACCGCCCGGCTGGTCGCCGCCGCCCGCGGCGTCGGCGGCGCCGGGCTGCCCGGGCCGGTGCAGCTCAACGTGGCGCTGCGCGAGCCGCTGGTGGCCGACGACGACGAGGCGGCCGGCGCGGTCGCCGCCGCCCGCG
>CAYQMQ010000470.1:0-1809 GCA_964418395.1 uncultured Actinomycetota bacterium | reverse complement strand
CGCGCACCTCGCAGAACCGCCGGAACCACGCCGCGAAGCGGTCGGCGTCGGCGACGTCGGTGTCCAGCGGGTCCAGATCGAAGCTCGGCGCATGGCCGGCCGTCGCGCGGGCCACGTGGGCCAGCCCGTGGAACAGCGCCAGCCGGCGGTCGTCGGCCGACAGGTGCGGGCGCAGGTTGGCCAGCGCCACCAGGATCGACAGGCCGTCGCTCCACCCCTCGGCCCGGTGGGCCACGCCGAAGCGGGCGGCGCAGGCGAGCACCTCCGCCAGCGGCGCGCGCCCGTCCAGGCCGAGCACCGCCTTGGCCAACACCAGCTCGAGGCGGTGCGACAGCCCCTCGGACAGCTTGCGCAGGTGGTGGGCGCGCTCGTCGCGGTCGGCCGGCCGGGTGGCGACCCACACCACGCCGTCGTCGTCGACCCACGCGGGGTAGGCGCGGGCGTCGTCGGCGAACGCGTTGAAGGTGCAGCCGCCGGCGAGGTCGAACCTCGCGTGGTGCCAGTGGCACGTGACCGTGCCCGCCTCGACCGTGCCGCGATGCAGCGGAAACCCCATGTGGGGACAGCGGTTGTCCAGCGCGTAGGGGCGCCCGTCGTGCCAGAACACCGCCACGCTGGCGTCGTCGACGGTCACCACGCGCACGCCGTCGGCTTCGAGCTCGCCGGCGGTGGCCACCCGCACCCGCCCCGCGCCGTCAGCCGGGGCCGCGCGCCGGGCGCCGCTCGAGCTTGTGACCGCGGCGTCGGCACCCGCCGGGGACGGAGCGCTGCTCGGTTGAGCCTCCATCGTCGACCTCCCTCGCCGTGAACCGTTCGCGCGACCTCGCGCGGGGATGACGGTACTGGATGTGGGCCGGCGGAGTCGGCGCATTGCGGAGCGCGCCTGCGGCCTTGAGCGGAGGCGGGTGGTGGACGCGCCGGCCCCCGCTCGGGCAGGATGCGCTGGCCCGTGGAGACCTTGTCGCTGTTCGACCAGCCCCCCTCGGCGCCCGCCGCGGCGCCGGTCGACGTGGTCCCGGCCGGGGCCCCGGACCCGGCGAGCGGCACGGCGCCGGTCGAGCCGGTGCTGTTGGCCGTCGACGGCAACGGGCTGGCCCACCGCGCCTTCCACGGCTACGCCCGCGCCACGCGGGGGGCGGCGCACGGGTTCGCGGCGATGCTGTGCACCCTGGTGGAGGACACGACCCCGGACGCCGTCGTGGTGGGTTTCGACGGACCCCCCGACGCGTCCCAGCGCCGCCAACGCTTCCCTGGTTACAAGGCCCACCGGCCCGCCACCGAGCCGGGGGTCCACCAGCTGCTGTCGGACGCGGCCGCCTGGCTGCGCGCCTGCGGGACGGCGGTGGTCGCCGCCGACGCCTGGGAGGCCGACGACGTCGTGGCCTCGGCGGCGCAGACGGCCGAGGGCGCCGGGTGGCGCTGTCTGGTGGCCTCCAGCGACCGCGACGCCTACGGGGTGGTCACCGACCGGACCACGGTGTTGGACTTCCGCCGGGGCGTGCGCGACGTGGAGTCGATCACCCCGCGGCGGCTGCGCCGCAAGCCCGGCGTGGCCCCCGGCCAGTACGTGGAGTACGCGGCGCTGCGCGGCGACCCCAGCGACAACCTCCCCGGGGTGCCCGGGATCGGGCCGCGCCGCGCCGCCGACCTGCTGCGCGCCTTTCCCACCGTGGACCACGCCGCCGCCGACGAGCTCGGGCTGCGCAGCGTCCTCGGTGCCGAGCTGGCCGGCGCGCTGCTCGCCGACCTCGCCGAGGGGCCGGCCGGCTCGGTGTTCCGGCGCAACGTCGCGCTGATGAGCCCGTGCCG
>CAYQMQ010000469.1:0-1822 GCA_964418395.1 uncultured Actinomycetota bacterium | reverse complement strand
GCGGCTGGGGGTTTTGCCAGTAGCGCTGGTTGCCCACCAGATCGATCTGCGCGGTCACCTTCTCCGTCTCCGGCGGCGGGGGGGCCGGGGCCATCTCCCCGTCCAAGTCGACGTCGGCGAGCAGCCCGGTCAGGCCCAGCTCCTCGGCGAAGGCCTCCACCTGCGCCGGCGAGGCGGGGGTGGCCGTCGACCCCGTGTTGGCCTCGGGCGCGTTGAGCCACGACTCCAGCACCATCCCGTGCGGGCTGCGATACACCACGCCGACCTCCGCCCCGCAGTCGGACCCCACCGCACACCGCACGGTCAACACCCGCTCGGGCTCCCGTTCGCGCCAGGCTTTCAGCGCCACCGGCAGGCCTCGTGGCTCGACCTCCATGGCACGCTCCCAGCCTGCGACGACACCGCTCACATTCGGACACCCCCAGTCTCGCACGCTGGCCACGCGCCACGGCATCGAGTAGCGTCGGGTCCGTCTGCCCACCCATCGGACCTGCGATGTCTGTCCACAACAGCGCCTCCACCTTCACCCACCCAGAGCAGACGCTGGCCGACCTGCGCGAGCGGGTGCGCGACATCGTCGCCGCCCACGGCCACCGGCGTCTGGACGAGCCCATCCAGCTGTCGTCGGGCGAGTGGAGCCGCGAGTTCATCGACGTCAAGGCCGCGCTCAGCCACGGCCCGGACCTGGCACAGGCCTGCCGGGCCCTGATGACCCTGGCCACCCTCCGCGAGATCTCCTTCGACGCGGTCGGCGGGCTGACGATGGGCGCCGACCAGTTCGCCCACGGCATCGCCGTCCTCGCCGGATGCCACTGGTTCGTGGTGCGCAAGGAGGCCAAGGGCCGCGGCACCGACCAGCGGGTCGAGGGCGCCGCGCTCAGCTCCGGCACCCGCGTGCTGCTCGTCGAGGACGTG
The DNA here is from genome assembly GCA_964418395.1 of uncultured Actinomycetota bacterium. GTDB lineage: Bacteria > Actinomycetota > Nitriliruptoria > Euzebyales > Egibacteraceae > QS-5-72-10. The sequence continues at coordinate 907 of CAYQMQ010000469.1, read as the reverse complement.
ATCACCACCGGGACCAGCATCCGCCGGGCGTATGACGCGGTGCGTGGCGAGGGTGCCGACGTGGTGCTGGCCACCGCCGTGGTGGACCGCGGCGAGGCCGCTGCCGGGGACTTCGCCGCCGCCGGCGTGACCTATGAGTCGCTGTTGACCTACCACGACTTCGGCATCGAGCCGGTCGGCGCACCACCTCGCGGGTGAGCCGGCTCCCACGGCCGGTGGCGCGATCCGTTGCCGAGCTGAACCGTTCGCCGCGACACGGAGACCCGGCCCGACGGGAGGCGGTGATGGTCACGGTCCGCGACGCGCAACCGGACGACGCGCCCGCGCTGGGCGCGATCCACGTGCGCGCTTGGCAGCGCGCCTATCGCGGCGGGCTCATGCCCGACGCCTACCTCGACGCGCTGTCGATCGACGAGCGCACCGCGATGTGGCAGCGGGCATTGGCCACCCCGCCGCGGCCACGATCCGGGCGGTTCGTCGCTGAGGACGGGAGCGACGGCGTGATCGGCTTCATCGCGGTGGGCCCCGCCGAACGCGACGAGGACGCGGCGGAAGGCGAGGTCTACGCCCTCAACGTCGAGCCCGATGCCTGGGGCCGCGGCGCGGGCCGGGCGCTGTTGGAGGCCGGCACCGACTGCCTGCGACAGGCGGGGTTTGCCAGCGCCGTCCTGTGGGTCCACCCCGACAACGCCCGCGCCTGCGCGTTCTACGAGACCGCGGGGTGGCACGCCGATGGGGCACACCGGCGGCAGAACGTGCACGGCGTGCAGGTGCCCGAAGCGCGCTACCGCCGGTCGCTCGCCCCCGGGCCGGGCCAGCCCTGAACGGCGGCGCCCCGCACACCGGCGCCCTGCACACCGGGGCCCCGCACACCGGGGCCCCGCACACCGGTCTGGGTGCAATCGCG
>CAYQMQ010000468.1:0-1824 GCA_964418395.1 uncultured Actinomycetota bacterium | reverse complement strand
CGATCGCGGTCAGCACGATCGATGCCCCCGGGGTGTAGTCACCGTAGAAGGCGATCAGCAGCCCGGTCACGGCGCTGGCCGCGCCGATCAGCGAGGCGATGGCCATCGTCTCCCGGTAGCTGCGAGCCACCTGCGAGGCGGCCGCCACCGGTGCCACCATCATCGCTGCGATCAGCAACAGGCCCACTGCCTGCATGCCACCGACCACGACGAGCGCGATCAGGCCGGTGAGGGCCAGGACCAGCGGGCCGGTGGGCACCCCGCTGACCTGGGCGGCCTCCTCATCGAAGGCCATGGCCGCCAGCGGGCCGAACAACGCGATGACCAGGCCCAGCACCACCGCGGACAAGGCGACGATGGCGGCGACCTCGCCCCAGGAGAGGTTCAGCGGGGTGCCGAACAAGAACCCCAGCAGCGAGGCGAACCCCACCCCGGCCCGGCTGGCGAGCAGGAAGCCGATGGCCAGGCCGCCGTAGAAGACCAGCGCCAGCGACAGGTCCCCGCTGAGGCCGCCGCGCTGCAGCCGCACCAGCGCGACCGCGGCCAGCAGCGCCAACGCCAGCGCCCCGATCAGCGGGTGGACGGCCAGCAGGAGGGCGAGGCCGACCCCGGCGAACGCGACGTGGCCCAGGGCGTCGCCCACCAGGCTCTGGCGCCGTTGGACGATGAACGTGCCGACCACGGGGGCCACGGCGCACACCACCGTGGTGGCGACCAGCGCCCGCTGCATGAACTCGAAGCCGAGCGGGTTCATGCCTCGGAGCGGTCCGCTTCGGTGTGGGGGTGGCCGTGCGCGGCCGGGTCGTCGCACAACACCGCCTGCCCCGCGCGGATCTCGATGACCCGGTCGGCCAGCCCCGTGAAGCCCTCCGGATCGTGGCTGACGTAGACCACCGCCACGCCCTCCTCGACCACGAGGTGCTCGAGCGACTCGCGCAGGGCGCTACGGGCGTCGGCATCCACGCCGCTGGTGGGCTCGTCGAGAATGAGCAGCCGCGGCGCGGTGACGAGCGCGCGAGCGATCAGAGCGCGTTGCTGCTGTCCACCCGACAGCTGCGTCAGCGGGCGTCGCCGTAGCGCGCCGACGCCGGTGACGTCGAGGACGTGCTCGATGCGCGCCCGGTGCGCGCTGTTGGGGCGCCGGAACAATCCGAGGTGTCCGGCAAGGCCCGACCGGACCACCTCCTCGACGCTGACCGGCAGCGCGGTCGGCCCGGTCGCTCGCTGGGGGACATACCCCACCTTCCCCCAGTCCCGGAACCGGTCGATCGGCTCGCCGAACAGGCGGATGTGGCCGTGTGTGGGCCGCAGCAACCCGAGGCCGAGGCGCATGAGCGTGCTCTTGCCGGCCCCGTTCGCTCCGATCACGGCCACGAACTCGCCGGCTTGGATCCGGATCGACGCCTCACGCAGCACCGGGAGCCGGCCGTAACCGAACGTCACCCGCTCGAACTCCAACGCCGGCGGCGACCGCCCGGACGTGGCGGACCCCTCAGGTTCCGAGCTCACCGGCCCTCCACCGTCTGCGCGGGCGCGTCTCCAGGCTCGTACATGGTACTGGAAACGGATTGCATGTGCAGGCGTTGCGGGGCTTTGCGGCACGGGCGCCGCCGCGTTCGACTTGCCCTGATGGCTGTAGCTTCCGAAAAGCGTTCAACCTCCGTCAGGCGTCGCCCGGCACCGGCACGATCGCGCCGTTGACGGTCCACGCCCGGGGTGAGGCGAGCCACGCCACGACGTCGGCGATCGCCTCCGGCGGTGTCCACGTGGAGGTGTCGGCGTTCGGCATGGCCCGCCGGTTGTCGGGCGTGTCGATCATGGTGG
>CAYQMQ010000467.1:0-1828 GCA_964418395.1 uncultured Actinomycetota bacterium | reverse complement strand
GTGCCGAACACCACCATGGTCTTGCCGTGGGCGTGGATCAGGCCCTGGTCCTCGAGGTCCTTGAGCACGCGCCCGACCATCTCGCGCGAGCAGCCGACGATGCGGGCGATCTCCTGGCGCGTGATCTTGACCTGCATGCCGTCGGGGTGGGTCATCGCGTCGGGCTCCTGCGCCAGCTCGAGCAGGGTGCGGGCGACGCGGCCGGTGACGTCGAGGAACGCCAGGTCGCGGACCTTGGCGCTGGTGCGGCGCAGGCGGCCGGCCATCTGCGAGGCCAGCTCGAACAGGATCGCGGGGGTGTGCTCCGACATCTGGCGGAACTGGGCGTAGTCGGCCTCGGCGAGCTCGCACTCGGTGCGCGCGACCACCCAGGCGCTGCGCTGGGTCTCCTCGTCGAACAGGCCCATCTCGCCGAAGAAGTCGCCCTCGTTGAGGTAGGCCAGCACCAGCTCGCGGCCCTCCTCGTCCTCGATGACCACGCTCACCGAGCCGCGCAGGATGTAGAACAGCGTATCCGGCTCGTCCCCGCCGTGGATGATGGTCGTCCGGTCGGGGTACTGGCGCCGGTGGCTGTGGCTCAGGAAGACCTGGAGCCACTCCGGCTGTTCCCTGGGGCTGCGCGGAATGGACATGGATGCCATTCTTCACCCGGGTATACGAGGCTGTCAAAAAAGAACGGAGGCCGTCATGCGGGCCACGATCACCTGGGACGGCGGGGCGCGGTTCACCGGCGAGACCGGCAGCGGCCACCGGGTCGTCATGGACGGCCCGCCGGACGCCGGCGGCCAGGACCAGGGGCCGCGGCCCACCGAGATGGTGCTGCTCGGCCTGGGCGGCTGCAGTGCCTTCGACGTGGTCCACATCCTGCGGCGCGGGCGCCAGCCCGTGGCCGGCTGCCGGGTCGAGCTCGAGGCCGAGCGCGCCGAGACCGACCCGAAGGTGTTCACCCGCATCCACCTGCACTTCGTCGTCGAGGGCGCCGGGGTCAGCGGCAAGCAGGTCGGCCGGGCCGTGGCGCTGTCCGCGGACAAGTACTGCTCGGTCGCGCGCATGCTCGAGTCCACCGCCTCGATCACCCACGACTGGGAGCTGCGCGAGACGGGCTGAGCGCGGACCGCGGGCATCGAGGGCCGTTGCCCCGGCTGCTAGACTGGACGGCTCCCCGCCGCGGTGGCGGGCAGGGGCGCCGGCGGGCGCCGCCGGGTGGTCAACGCTGGGCGACGGCAGCCCATCTGCCGGGGGGTGTAACCGTGACGCAACCGCTCAAGCGCAACATCAAGCTCCACGGCTTCAACAACCTCACCAAGACCCTGAGCTTCAATATCCACGACATCTGCTACGCGCAGAGCGAGGAGCACCGGCGCGAGTACATCGAGTACATCGACGAGGCCTACAACGCCCAGCGGCTGACGAACATCCTCGAGAACGTCTCCTCGCTGATCGGGGCCAACATCCTCAACGTCGCGCGCCAGGACTACGAGCCCCAGGGCGCGAGCGTGACGCTGCTGATCTCGGAGGAGCCGGTCAGCTCCGAGGGCCTGTCGAACAGCGAGTCGCCCGGGCCGCTGCCGGAGACCGTGGTCGGCCACCTCGACAAGAGCCACATCACGGTGCACACGTACCCGGAGAGCCACCCGGACGGCGGCATCAGCACGTTCCGGGCCGACATCGACGTATCGACCTGCGGCCGGATCTCGCCGCTCAAGGCGCTGAACTACCTGATCCACAGCTTCGAGTCGGACATCGTGATCGCCGACTACCGCGTGCGCGGGTTCACGCGGGACGTGAAGGGCAAGAAGCACTTCATCGACCACCGGATCAACTCGAT
>CAYQMQ010000466.1:0-1831 GCA_964418395.1 uncultured Actinomycetota bacterium | reverse complement strand
GTGGCGCCGCCGGCGCTGATGATCGCCGACACCCGTCACGATCGCGGGTGGGCGCCCGCCTCAGGGTTGGAGGGCTTCGAGCCGCTGACGCACCACGTCGTGGCGGGCCAGGAACGACGCGGGGTCGAGGACCGCCTTATCGACGATCACGCCCTCCTCGGCGAGGGTGTCGGGCAGCGGCGTGCCGGTCTCCCAGGTGCGCATGGCCGCGGCCTGCACCACCTTGTAGGCCGCGTCGCGGGTCCAGCCGCGGTCCTCGATCAGGTCCAGCAGCACCCGGCTGGAGCTCAGCAGGCCGCCGGTCATCGCGGCGTTGGCGCGCATCCGCTCGGGGTCGACGACCAGCTCGTTGACCAGCCGCGCGGCCAGCCACAGCTGGTAGTGGGCGACGGTGAGCGCGTCCGGCAGCATCACCCGCTCCACCGACGAGTGCGAGATGTCGCGCTCGTGCCACAGCGCGACGTCCTCGTAGGCGGGCACCACGTAGCCGCGCAACAGCCGAGCCAGCCCGCACAGGCGCTCGCTCTTGATCGGGTTGCGCTTGTGGGGCATCGCGCTGGAGCCCTTCTGGCCGGCGCCGAAGGCCTCGGCGACCTCGGCGACCTCGGTGCGCTGGCGGTGGCGGACCTCGGTGCCCAGCTGCTCGCAGGTTGCGCCGAGCCCGGCCAGCGCCGCGACGAGCTCGGCGTGGCGGTCCCGGCCGATCACCTGGGTGGCCACCGGCTCGACGGCGAGCCCGAGCCGATCGCACACGTACGCTTCCACGTAGGGGTCCACGTTCGAGTACGTGCCCACCGCCCCCGAGATCGTGCCGACCGCCACCGCGTCGCGCGCCCGCCGCAGCCGCGTCCGGCCCCGGTCGGCGGCGAAGGCGAGCTGGCCCAGCACGTGGCCGAGCGTGGACGGCTCGGCGTGCATCCCGTGCGTCCGGCCCGGGCACAGATCGTCGAAGTGGGCCAGCGCCCGGTCGCGCAGCGCGGCCACGAGCGCGTCAGCCTGCTCCAGCACCGTGTCGGTGGCCCGCGCCAGCGTGGCCCCCAGGGCGGTGTCCAGAAGATCCGACGAGGTCATGCCGTAGTGCACCCACCGCGACGGGTGTTCGGCCACCGCGTCGTCTCCGCCGGCCTCGTCGGCTCGGGGCGGAATCGTCTCGGCGAAGGCGGTCAGGAACGCGATGACGTCGTGATCGGTCTCGGCTTCGATCTCGGCCACGCGCTCGGGCGTGGGCGCGTGGCCCTGCTTGATCGCGGCGAGGTCCTCGGCGGGCACCACCCCGAGCTCGTGGTGGGCTTCGCAGGCCAAGACCTCGACCTCCACCCAGGTGGCCAGCTTGGCCTGCTCGGATAGCAGCTCGGCCATCTCCGGGCGGGTGTAGCGGGGGAGCATGCGCGCCTCCGGGCGGCTGGAAGGATCAGCTCGGGCTGTGCCCATCATGGCCCACCGAGCCGCTTCGGCCCAGCCACAGCGCGAGGCCGAACGCGTCGACGTCGAGCCGGCGCGGGCGCCTTTACGGGGCGACGGTGACCGTGCCGGTCATGAAGTTGTGCGGCCGGCAGACGAACGCGTAGGTCCCTGGCTCGTCGAAGGTGATCTGGACGCGTTGCCCGGCTCCGTCGAGCTCTTCGTCGAACAGCTCGTCTTCGGAGGTGACCGTGTGCCGCGTGTCGTCGGTGTTGGCGAACTCAACGGTCTCGCCGGCGGCGACCTCCACCTCGCCGGGGCGGAAGTCGAACATGCGCATCTCGATCTCCGCATCGGGCTGCTCGACGAGCTGGGCACCGACGGTGACGGCTTCGTCCCCGCGTTCGGTGGTGTCACCGTCGGCGGCGTC
>CAYQMQ010000465.1:0-1832 GCA_964418395.1 uncultured Actinomycetota bacterium | reverse complement strand
GGAGCTGGGCGAGGGTGTCCCGATCGGGGCGCGGCGCCAGCCAGGGCTGTGCGGCCCCGGTGCCGGCGCGCAGCAGCCACACCCCCTCCACGCCGGTCTCGACCGCCAGCTGACCGGGGTGGTCGGCCGTGGCGCGATCGGCCAGCGCGTCCGTGATCCCCGGCCCGTCGGGCAGCCCCAACGTGGTGTGCAGTTGCGGGTTGCGCAGGTCGTAGTCGACGCACAGCACCTGTTGGCCCGTCTCGGCGAACGTCTGGGCGAGGTTGGCCACGAGGGTGGTCTTGCCGTCGTGGCCGGAAGGGGAGGTCACGACCACCACTTGGCCGCTTCCCACGTCGTCGTTGGCGCCCGGGAAGCCGTGGGCTCGCGACGGGCGGCCCGCCGCTCCGGGCTTCGGTGCGGGGCTCGTCGGCGGTCCGATGGCCTCGCGACGTTCGGCGGCGTACGGGTGGCGATCGCCGCCGTTGCGTGCCGAGGCGGCGTAGGGCGCGGCCAGCTGCAACGCCAGTCGCGCCATGCGGAAGGCCTCGGCGGCGTCGCTTTGAGGGCGCGTCTGGGTGATGCGCGCCGCCTGCCGGCTGTCGGGCCACCGCAGCTTGGGGATCTCGGCGATGACCGCCAAGCCGAACGCCTCCTCGGCGGCCCGGCGGGTGCGCACCCGCGTGTCCAGCCGGTCGACCACCAACACCAGCGCCAGCCCGATGATCAAGCCAACGGCGGAGGCGGCCGCGGTGCGCTGGCCGCGGCCGCTGGGGGGCTCGATCGGCGCGCCGCCCTCACGCGAGCGCGGTTGGGCGGTGGCCGAGCGCAGCGTGGTCAACCCCGGCCCCGGTTCGACCTGATCCTCAAGCTCCAGCGCGTCGAGCTCGGTCTGCACCGAGGTCAGTTGCTCGACTAGCGCCTCCCGGCGCTGCACCAGACGGGGGACCTCGGGGTGGTCGGACTCGGAACCCCCACGGGCGGCGATTGCGGCGTCGAGCTCGTCGAGCCGGGTCTCGATGCGCTCGCGCCGCTGGCGTGCCTCGGCGAGATCGTCCTCCCGCTGCTCCCCCCCGACGTCGACGAGGAAGGCCACCACCTCCTCCGCGAAGACGTCGGCTTGCTCTTCGGCTTCGTCGGGGTCGTCGCGGGTGGCCGAGATCTGGAAGGTTCCCAGGTCGTTGTCGCGGGTGATGGTGAACTGGTCGATCAGCTCGAGCGGATCGCCGTCGTAGTCCAGCCGATCGGCCAGCCGCTCGGGGAACTCGCCGACTTCGATCATGAACTGCAGCAGGTCGAAGCTCATGGGCATGCTGTCAGCGTCCTCGCGGTCCTCGCGCACGAGGGTGTGGGTGGCCTCGAAGACGGTGTTGCGCTCGAGATGCTGTTCGACCTCCTCGGGCTCCGGGGCGGTGATCCAGGCCACGGTGGCGGCTAACAGCACGCACACCACCGGCAGCCACCACCACTGCCGCAGGGCCTTCAGGTAGGTCAGCGGATCCACGACGGGATCACCTCATCGTCGACGAGCGGTTGGTGTCGGGCAGCCGGATCTCGAGCTCGACGCCGGGCTCGGTGGCGTGGGCGAGCTGCAGCAGTGCCGTGGCGGCGGCGTCGTCGGCGCGGTCGCGCGCGAGCTCGCGCAATTGCTGCAGGTCACGGTCGAGCCTGGCGGCGGACAGCAGCGGGGGATACAGAGCCGAGATCGCCGCGTGGCGGGTGGCACTGGGAACGGTGTCGGGTTCGGCGAGCTCTTCGGCGAGCTTTTCGCCAGGGCGCGGGCCGGTCATGCGGATCTCGATGTCGTGGCCGGGCCGCTGGCCCGAGAGGCGGATCATGCGCTCGGCGAGGTC
>CAYQMQ010000464.1:0-1834 GCA_964418395.1 uncultured Actinomycetota bacterium | reverse complement strand
GCGTCAGAACCCGAGCTGGTCGAGGGTGACCACGTCGCCCAGCACGCGGGCGGCGGCACACACCAGCGGCACCGCCAAGAGCCCGCCTGACCCCTCCCCTAAACGCATCCCCAGGTCGAGCAGGGGCTCGAGACCCAGCAGGTCCAGCGCCACGGGAGCGGCCGGCTCGGTGGAGCGATGGCCGGCGATCAGATACCCCTCCACCGCCGGTGCGAGGCGCACGGCCAGCAGCGCCGCGGCCAGGCTCGACACGCCGTCGAGCATCACCGGCAGCCGGCGATCCGCCGCCGCCAGGGTCACCCCCACCAGCGCGGCGTGCTCCAAGCCGCCGACGGCGGCCAGCACCCCCACCGGGTCGTCGGCGTCCGGCTGGTGGCGATCGAGGCCGGCGGCCACGACCTCGGCTTTGCGCGCCACGATCGCCGCGTCCGCGCCCGCGCCGGGGCCGACCAGCTCGGCGGGCTCGCGGCCGGTGACCGCGGCCATGATCGCTGCCGCCGTGGTGGTGTTGGCCAGCCCCATCTCGCCGTGCACCACGAGGTCGGCGCCGCCCCCTCCCGCTGGCGTGTCGATTTTCCGGCTGATGTTCAAAGTATCTGACACACCGCCGGCGAGGCTGGCCACCGCATCCGCGCCGGCCAGCATTGCCGCGGTGGCCTCGTCGCGGGTCATGGCCGCCTCCACGGTCCAATCAGCCGTCCCGGGACGCACCCGCGCGTCGATGCGGCGTGGGCTCTCGGGCAGCTCGCCGATGACGCCGACGTCCAGCACCCGCACCTCGGCCCCGACGCTGCGGGCGATCGCCCCCGCCGACGCGGCTCCGGCGGCGATCTGCTCGGCCATGATCGCGGTGACGGCCTGCGGCCACGGCGTGACGCCCTGCGCGTGGATTCCGTGGTCCCCGGCCGCGACCACCGCCACGGGCGCGGCCGGCACCGGCGGGGGACTGACCCGGGCGATCGCGGCGAGCTGACCGCCCAGCCCCTCGAGCTGGCCGAGGCTGCCGGGCGGCTTGGCCAGCTGTTCGTGGCGACGGCGGGCGTTGTCGCCGGCGCCGGCGTCGACGGCCCCGATACCGGCGACCAGCTCCGACAGGCGATCAGCGGGACTCATCGGCGCTCCTGGCGTGGGGAGGGAGGCGGGTCGGGATCGGCCGGGGATGGTTGGCCCAACGCGTGCGCCAGCGCGCTCACCAGCCGGTCGGTGGCCGCGGCGTCGTGCACCGCCACCCGCAGGTGGTCGCTGGACAGGCCGGGGAACGTCGAGCGGCGCACGGCCACCGCCTGGGCGAGCAGGCGCTGGTGGACCGTGCCGCCGTCGGGCACCCGCAGGCACACGAAGTTGGCTGCCGGCTCGGCGGCCAGCTCCACGCCCTCCAGGCCGGCCACGCGCCGCCGCAGCCGCTCGCGCTCGGCGACCACCTCGCCGGCCACGCGACGGCGATACTCGTCATCGTCGGCGCACGCCCGCAGCGCGGCCAGGGCCACTTCGCCCACCGCCCAGGGTCGCCGGTGGGCGCGCAGGTGGTCGACCAGCTCCGGCGCCGCCAGCAGCGCGCCGGCCCGCACCCCGGGCAGGCCCCACAGCTTGGTGGGGGTGCGCACGACGATTAGCCCGCCGTCCCCACCCGTCAGCCCGCCGTCCCGATCCGTCAGCCCGCCGTTCCGACCCATCAGCCCGCCGTCCCGACCCGCGATGCCGTCGTGGGTGCGTCCGGCGAGGCTGGCGGCCGCCTCATCGGCCACGAAGTCCACGAAGGCCTCGTCGACCACCACCAGCCGGCCGGGCCGGCACAGCGCGGCGATGGCGGCCGGGTCGTCGAGGCGCCCGAGCG
>CAYQMQ010000463.1:0-1843 GCA_964418395.1 uncultured Actinomycetota bacterium | reverse complement strand
CCGGCCATGTCCGGCGAGTGCAGCGTGCGCCCCTCGGTGTCGGTGACCGTCACCTGGCCCGCGTCGAGCCCCTCCACGGCGCTGGCGACCAGAAAGGCCACCGACTCGACCTCCTCGGGCGGCAGCTCGGCGCGCGTGCCCACCATCACCGAGGCGGTGACGGGGTCTTGGCGGTCGGCAAAGACCTCCTGCTCGGGCACCGACAGGTGCACCGACGCCGAGTCGATGGCGCGCATCGCCTGGATGGTGCGGGTGAGCTCGCCTTCCAGCGCCCGCTGGTAGTCCACTTGCTGGCGGAACTCGCTGACCGACAGCCCCTGCTCGTCCATCAGCTCGTAGCCCGGGACCTCCGGGGTGGCCGACACGCCCGCCCCGGCGAGGCTGGCGCGCGCCCGGTGCAGCTCGTCGCGGGGCACCAGCACCTGGGAGGCCTCCAGCTGGTAGTCGATGCCGCGCGCCTCGAGCTCGTCGACGACCTCGGCCACGTCGGCCGGCTCGAGGTCGGCGTACAGCATCGCGTACGACGGCTGGGCCACCCAGCGCAGGAACGCCGTCGCCGCCAGGACGATGACGGTGATCGCGGCCAGCGCCATGAGTTTGTGTGCCAGCGGTAGCGACGCCGCCAACGTCTTGAGCTTGGTGGGGTCGATCACAGCTGCAGCCTCATGATCTCTTGGTAGGACTGGACGGCGCGGTTGCGCACCTGGGTGAGCAGGTCGACCGACAGCCCGGCCTGGGTGGTGGCCGCCATCAGGTCGTGCACGCCCGACTCGCCGCCGGTGGCCATGTCGACGGCGACGGCGTCGGCGGCCTTCTCGGCGTCGCTGACCTGCTCGACGCCGCGGGCGACGGCGGCGGCGAAATCGCCCATGGGCGGCTGCGCGCCGGCAGCGGCCTGGGCGCCGACGCCTGGCGTGAGGCCCGGCACGCCGGCGATGCCGGCGATCCCCTCGAGGCCGGCCATCAGCGCTGGCCGATCTGCAGGGCGGCCTCGTAGGCCGCCTTGCCGGACTGCACCGACCGGCTGTTGGCCTGGTAGGTGCGCTGGGCGAGCATCAGATCCGACAGCTGCCCGGCGAGGTCGACCACCGGTTTGGTGACGTAGCCGTCCTCGTCGGCGAACGGGTGGTCGGGCTCGAAGGTGCGGGGAGGCTCGCCGCCTTGTTCCACGACGGCGCGCGTTGCCACCCCCGAACCGGTGGGCGCGATCTGGTCGTCGAGCGCCTGCGCCACGAGCATGCGCGCGCGGAACGGCTCCTCGCCCGGTGCGGTGGCGGTGTTGGCGTTCGCGAGGTTGTGGGCGATCGTGTCCACCCACCGGCCCGCGAAGCCGATGCCGGTCCGGCCGATGTCGATCGCGCTGAACGCGCTCACCGGGTCTGCCCGCTGATCGCGGTCCGTAGGATGCCGGTCTTGGAGTTGACGGCGTTGACCATCGCGCTGCGCAGCAGCTCGTCCTTCATCATCCCGGTCATCTCCGTCTCGAGGTCGACGGTGTTGCCGGACGCGTCAGGGAAGGTCGCGGTGGGTTGGGTGGTGGGTGCGTTCGCGGCGGCGACGTCGCCGGCCCGCAGGGCGTCGCGCAGGTGTGAGGCGAACTCGACCTCCTCGCCGCGGAACCCGGGCGTGTTGAGGTTGGCGAGGTTGTGGGCCCGCATGTCAGCGCGCTGGGCCAGTCCGCCGATGGCGTAGTGGAGCGCCTGCACCGTGGTGTCGCCGTACATGAGCCGTCGCCTCCGGTGGTCGGGAGCTCGCGTGCCGCAACAACAAGGGACGCGCGCCGCTCGGGTCTCCGAGCGCCGTGCGTCCCTGCGGTTCGTCGCGATCCATGCGAGTTGTGGGT
>CAYQMQ010000462.1:0-1852 GCA_964418395.1 uncultured Actinomycetota bacterium | reverse complement strand
CGGACCTCGTCGCCGGCGCTGACCCGCACGTCGGTGACCGTGCCCGGCATGGGGGCGGTGAGCCCACCGGCCAGGTCGCTCACCCCGGCGTCGGCGAACCGCGGGATCTCGACCAGGCGGGTGGCCCCCAGGGCCGAGTCCACCAGGCGGCGGGTTCCGGTCGCAGTCACCCGTAGCCGCAACCGTCGGCCGTCGATTTCGGCGTCCAGGCAGGCGTCGTCCCGCTCGTCGGGCCACCCCACCACCCGCCAGGTGCGTGACCGGGGCGCGTCGGCGTCCCTGCCGGGTTCGGCGTCGCCGGCCTCGCCGGCGCCACGACGGGCCACGCGCACCTGCCAGCACCCGTCGCGTTGCCGGGCGTAGCCCACGTCCAGCTCGAGCTGATCCACCTCGAACGTGGCCCGCTGGGGCATCGCTCGGTTGTTGCGCCATCCGGGCGGCAGCGTGGACAGGACCGGCTGGGCACGGTGCCGGGCTCGGGCGTCGACCAGCGCGGCCGCCCCGGCGTGGAGGTCGGCGAGCTCGGAGTCGGTTGAGGTGGCGCGCGCCTCCGCGGGCAGGTGCTCGGCGATGAAGCCGGTGTGGAGATCACCGGCCAGGAACGCGTCGTGGCGCAGGCAAGCCACGAGGAAGTCCCGGTTCGTGGCCGGGCCGTGCACCCGGCTGGCCTCCAGAGCCCGCGCGAGCCGACCGGCCGCCTCCGTGCGGGTCGCCGCGCCCGCGATCACCTTGGCGATCAACGGGTCGTAGAACGTCGACACCTCGTCGCCGGAAGCGAAGCCCACATCCCATCGCACGCCGGCCACCTCGGCGGGCTCGAACACGTCCAACCGGCCGGCGACCGGCAGAAAGTCGGCGGCGGGATCCTCGGCGTACAGCCGAGCCTCGATCGCGTGGCCCACCTGGCGGAGGTCGGTTTGCGCGAACGGCAGCGGGTGGCCGTCGGCGACCAGCAGCTGCAGGCGCACGAGGTCGAGTCGCCCCTCGCCCGGAATCCCCCCCACCCGGGCGGGCTGTCGCCCGCCCTCGCCCGTATCGCCCACACCCCAGGCAAGCTCGGTTACGGGGTGTTCCACCTGCAGGCGTGTGTTGACCTCCAAGAAGAAGAACTCCGCCGAGCCGTCGTCGCGCTCGGTGAGCACGAACTCCACCGTGCCGGCGCCCCGGTAGCCGATCGCCTCGCCGGCGGCCACGGCAGCCGAGCCGAGCTGCTCGCGCAGCTTGTCGTCGACCACCGGCGAGGGCGACTCCTCGATGATCTTCTGGTGGCGCCGTTGGATCGAGCACTCCCGCTCGGCGAGGTGGACCACCCGGCCGTGGGCGTCACCGAGGATCTGCACCTCGACATGGCGCGGGCGGGTCAGGTAGGGCTCGACGAACACGGTGTCGTCGCCGAAGGCCGCGGCCGACTCCCGGCGGCAGGCGGCCACCCCCTCGGCCAGATCCGCCGGGTCGGCCACCACGCGCATCCCCTTGCCGCCCCCGCCGGAGGCCGCCTTGACCAGGACCGGATAGGCCTCGGGCGGGATGGCCGCCGCGTCGTCGGCGTCCATGGCCTCCAGCACCGGCACGCCCGCCTCACGCATGCGCGTCTTCGCGGTGAGCTTGTCGCCCATGGCCGCGATCGCCTCGGGGGAGGGGCCCACGAACGTCAGCCCGGCGTCGCCGACCGCCCGGGCGAACGCGGCGTTCTCGGCCAGGAAGCCATAGCCCGGGTGGACGGCGTCGGCGCCGGCGCGCCGCGCGGCGTCGACCAGCGCCTGCCCGCGCAGGTACGACTCGCCGGGCGTCGAGCCACCCAGCGCCACCGCCTCGTCGCAGGCCGCCACGTGGGCGGCCTCGCGGTCGACGT
>CAYQMQ010000461.1:0-1857 GCA_964418395.1 uncultured Actinomycetota bacterium | reverse complement strand
CGACGCCGGCCAGCCCACCAGCGCCGGCCCGCCGCCGCCCGGCAGCGACACGAGCCAAGCGGTGAGCCCCGACGGGGGCGGGGCCGAGCTGGCCGCGGCGCTGGAGGCCGCTGCCGGCGACGGCCTCGGCTTGGAGCGCTCGGCCGACGACGTCGAGCTCGGCTTGCGGGACCTGTGCGAGGCGACCGGGCTGACCGCCGAGGAGGTTCGGGAGCTGCGCAACTACGGCGTGCTCGGCGACCGCGCGGACGAAGCGGGCGGCGGGCCGTTCAACGCCGACGACGTGCTGGCCGGCAAAGCCGCCCGCGAGCTGTTGCGCCTCGGGCTCGAGGCTCGTCATCTGCGCATGTATCGCCAGTTCGTCGACCGCGAGGTCGCCCTGTTCGAGCAGCTGGTCACACCGCTGCTGCGGCAGCGCAACCCCGAGGCCCGCCACCAGGCCGGGCGCCAGCTCGAGACGCTGGCGGGGCTGACGGGCAAGCTGAAGCGGGCCCTTCTCGCTCGGGCGCTGCGTGACGTCGCCCATCTCGGCTAGGTCACCTCGCGTGCCCGGCACGCGTTCGCTGACGGCGGTGGCGCTCGTTGGCGTCGCCTTCGCCGCGAGCGGCGCGTGGGCGCCTTCCGGCCACGCCCGCGAGGCCTCGCCGCCGGAGCCGCCCCCCGAGGTGCTCGACGCGCCCCGTGACGCCGGCGAGCCGACCGTCCGAGCGGCCGGGGCGGCCCTGTGGGACCCGGCCGACGAGCGCCTGCTGTACGGCCACGAGGCCGACCGGGCACGGCCCATGGCCTCGCTGACCAAGATGCTGACCGCGCTGCTGCTGGTCGAGAACGCCGATCTCGACGACGTGGTGACGGCCTCGCCCCGTGCGGCCGGGGTCGGCGGGGCCACGGTGGGTCTGCAGGCGGGCCAGGAGGTGCCGCTGGGAAGCCTCGTGGCCGGGCTGATGGTCGAGAGCGGCAACGACGCGGCCGTGGCCGCCGCCGAGCACGTCGCCGGCAGCGAGCCCGCCTTCGTCGACGCGATGACTGAGCGTGCCCGTGAGCTCGGCGCCGACGAGGCCGCGTTCGTCAACGCCTCCGGGCTGACCAACGACCCCGCCCACCACGCCACGCCCACGGGCCTCGCCCGGATCGGTGCCGCGGCGATGAGCGAGCCGCTCATCGCCCGGTTCGCCGGCGCGGACGCCGTCGTGGTGGATGCGCTTCCGCCGCTGGTCAACCGCAACGAGCTGCTCGGACGCTATCCGGGCGCGGACGGCATCAAGACCGGCCACACCTCCGCGGCGGGGTTCTCGCTGGCCGGCAGTGCCACCCGGGACGGCTGGCAGCTCATCGCGGTGGTGCTGGACAGCCCCGACCGCGGCGCGGATGCCACCCGACTGCTCGATTGGGGGTTTGCGACCTTCGACCGCGCCGAGATCGCCTCCGGCGAGGTCCTCGGCGCCTGGCCGGGCGGGCCTCAGGGCGAAGCGCTGACCACCGACGGCCCGCTGGCCGCGACCGTGCCGGCCGCCAGCTCCGCCCGGCTGGCGCTGCGCCTGGCCCCCCACGTCGCCGAGGCCGTCCCCCCGGGGGGCGCGGTCGGCCGCGCGGAGCTCACGGTGGACGGGGAGATGGTGGCGAGCGTGCCGCTGACCGCCCGCGACCGCCTCGCCGCGGGTGGCGATGGCGAGGGCAACGCCGCCGCCCGGCTGGGCCGCGGCCTGGCCACGGCGTTGCGGGGTCTGGCTCGCTCGGGCGCGGCCGATGCTGCCGCACCGCGGCAGGATGGTAGTGTGGAACCGTCAGGTGATTGAGGGTGGGGTGAGCCACGCGTAGACTCGGTCCACCCGTGGGAAAGCGGCGAAGGAGCCTTCG
>CAYQMQ010000460.1:0-1858 GCA_964418395.1 uncultured Actinomycetota bacterium | reverse complement strand
GGACATGGACTTCGAGGTCAACGACGGCCTCGACAAGCTGCGTGATCTGGGGTTGTTGAGGCCCACCGACGACGGGCGGCTGGCGGCGGTGCCGGTCGACGAAGCCAAACGCCGCCTGGACCAGCGCTGGGACCAGTACTTCCAGTACGACTGACACGTGTTCGACGGTCAGCCCGCCTCCACGCTCGCGACGGTGCACGATGCCGGGTTGGCGTCAGGGACCAGCCCCTTGTAGGCGGGGGCGCGCAGCCGCCCGTCGTCGGTGACCTCGCCGTACTCCACGCGGCACACGAGATCGGGCTCCACCCAGCGGGCGTCGTGCGGCGGCGTCGGGCCGGTGGCGAACGGGGAGGCGTCCGCCGCGCGCTGCCCGAGCACGTCATGCAAGCGGGCGAGCTCAGCCTCGTCGAAGCCGGTGCCCACCCGGCCGAGGTAGCGCAGCGCCCCATCGTCATCGTGGGCGCCGACCAGCAGGCTGCCGAGCCGGCCGCGCCGGCCGCCCTCGCCGGGCAGCCAGCCGCCGATGACGACGTCGGCGCGCTGGCGCACCTTCAGCTTGAGCCAGTCGCGGGTGCGTCTGCCCGGCCGGTACGGCGCCGCCAGCCGCTTGGCGATCAGCCCTTCGAGGCCGTGCTCGACGGCCGCCTCGAACATCGCGGCGCCCTTCTCGGGTATGCCCTCGCTGCGCTGCACCGACGTGCCGGGCAACAGCAGCTCGTCGAGTCGGGCCAGGCGCTGCGACAGCGGCTGGTCGATCAGCGGCTCACCGTCTACCGCCAGCAGGTCGAACACCATGTAGGTCACCGGGGTGCTCGCCCGCAGCCGTTCGATCTGGCGCTCGTCGCGCACGTGCATCCGGCGCTGCAACCGCTGGAACGAGGGCCGCCCGTCACGGTCGAGGGCAACCACCTCCCCGTCGAGCACCGCGTTGCGGGCGAGCACCCGCTCCCACAGCGACGCCAGCTCGGGATAGGCGGCCGTGATGTCGTTGCCGGCGCGGCTGACCAGGTGGGTGCGGCCCGGATCGCCGGCGCCCGGCCGGCACGCGGTGGCCACCGCCCGCACGCCGTCCCACTTGACCTCGAACGTCCAGCCGGGATCGTCGAAGCCGCGGCTGGGCCCGTCGCTGGCGAGCATCGGCTTCAGCTGCGGCGGGTCCGGCGGCAGATTCTGGGGCTCGTCGGCGCGAACCACCATCCACTGGGTGGGGTCGTCCTCGTCGGTGCGGAACAGGTGAAACTCGCCGTCGTGGCGATCGCCGTGCAAGCGCACGCTCACCTTGTCATCGCGCCACTCGACCACCTCGTAGGTGCCGCGGTCCCAGATGCGCATCGGCCCAGCGCCGTACTCGCCCTCGGGGATGTCGCCGGCGAACTCGAGATACTCGAGCGGGTGGTCCTCGGTGTGCACGGCGAGGTGACGCACGCCGGGCACGTCGGGCAGGCCCTTGGGCACCGCCCACGACACCGCGACGCCGCCGCGCTCCAGCCGCAGGTCGTGGTGCAGCCGTGTGGCGAGGTGGTGTTGGATCACGAAGCGCGGGCGGTCCGGTCCGCCCTCGCCCGCTTCGACGCCAGCGGCCCGCGGCGCGGCCGCGCCGTCGTCGGCCTCGTCGTGGTCGCCGGACGGCTCGGGCGTGCGAGCGAAGTCGCGGCGAGCGCGGTAGCTCGCCAGCGCCGCGTCGGCGTTCACGGTGTGGCGAGCGGGCGCCTCGTCGGCGGTGAGCCCGAGTGCCGACAACGCCTCAGCCAGATCCTGGCCGCCGGCCAGGATCGGCGCGCCGAGATCGCCGACCTGCTCCAACCGCTGCCACAGCGTGGCGATGGTCACGTCGCCCGGCTCGATGCCGCCCTCGACC
>CAYQMQ010000459.1:0-1869 GCA_964418395.1 uncultured Actinomycetota bacterium | reverse complement strand
AGCCCGATCGTGGGCCACGCCCCGTCGGGCACGGCCACGCCAGCGTGCGCGACACCGGCGGCGGCCGCGGCCAGCGGCCAACCCCGGCCCGGCACCGCGCGGGTCGACACCGGACCCCTCAGGCTGAGATGGCGCGCGGCCAGCGCTGCGGTGCGGTGCACGATCATGGGGTCTCCGACCACTCGAGCTCCATCCCCGAGGACGGCCCTGGCGGTCCGGCTATTGCAAGGCGCGGCCCCGTCGGCGGTGGCGCTTCCCTGTCGCGCCCGCTGGTGGCAAGATGCCGGCACCTGGCCGTTCTGGCCGGCCGGATCGAAACGGAGCGACGATGACGCGAGTTGACGGCCGCACCGTGTTGATCACCGGCGGCGCCCAGGGCCTGGGGCGGCTGATGGCCCAGCGCTTCGGGCGCTTGGGCGCGGATCTGGTGCTGTGGGACATCGACGAGCAGGGGCTCGAGGAGACCGGCGGGCTGATCCACGACGAGCTCGGTCACAAACCGACGACGGTCGGAGTCGACCTGACCGACACCGCCTCGATCGATCGTGCCGCGGCGCAGACGCGGCAGGCCGCCGGCGACCCGCACGTGCTGATCAACAACGCCGGCGTGACCACCGGCGAGCGGCTGATCGAGCTCACCGACAACCAGATCGAAACGACCATGCGGGTCAACGCGGTGGCCCCCATGCTCGTGCTCAAGCGGTTCCTGCCCGCGATGGTCGAGCGGGACGCCGGGCACGTGGTGACGATCGCCTCCGCGGCCGGGTTGACCGGCGTGGCCCGTCTGATGGCCTACTCCGCCAGCAAGCACGCGGCGGTCGGCTTCGGGGACTCGCTGCGCCACGAGCTGCGCACGCTCGCGCCCGGCGTGCGCACCACGCTGGTGTGCCCCTACTACCTCAACACCGGCATGTTCGCCGGGGTCAAGACCCGCTTCTCGTGGCTGCTGCCGATCCTGGACGCCGAGGACGTCGCCGACCGGATCGTGCGGTGTGTGCTGCGCAACCGCCAGCGGCTGAGCACCCCGTGGCTGGTCAAGGCGACGCCGGCGCTGCGGGCGCTGCCCCCGAAGGTGACCGACCCGCTGGCCGACTTCCTCGGCGTCAACGTGTCCATGGAGGAGTTCGTCGGCCGGCCGGGCACCGCCAGCCGGGTGGAGTAACCCCCGCCGAACCCCAACCGGTCAGTCGGGGCCGCGCAGCGCGACGACCTCCAGGGTGCGCAGCCGGTTCAAAGCCGCGGCGATCTCGTGGCGGCGCGGGATCGCCAGGTCGCCGGGCCAGCGTCCCCGCAGGCCCACCGCGCCGTGCTCGGCCAGCCACGCGTCGAAGCCGTCGAGCGCCTCGGCCAGCGTCCGCTGCCCGTCCAGCCAGCCGTCCTCGACCAGGCGCACCACCGCCTGGGCGATGCCGGCGGTCTGGCTGGGATCCACGAGCTGTTCGACGTCGGACAGGTCCACGTGCTCGCGGGCGAGCTGCAGCCCGTGCCGCCCGCGCGCCTGCGTCTTGACCTTGCCCTTGACGTGCAGCGGCACCGAGTCGCCGGCTGGGAGGCGGTGGCGCGGCGGCGGAAAGGACGTGGCCGCCGGCCGCCGGCCGGGCATCGACTCGGCGATCTTCTTGGCGTCGGCGGTGACCTCGCTGGCCCGGAAGGCGGCCAGTCGCACCACGGTGTCGGCGACGTCGAAGTAGTCGCCGGAGCCGCCCACGACCAGCACCGTGGAGACCCCGTGCTCGCGGTGCAGCGAGCCGACCAGGTCGCAGAACGGCGTGAGGGGCTCCTCGCCCTCGGCCACGAGCTGTTGCATGCGCGCATCGCGGATCATCAGGTTGGTGGCGGCGGTGTCCTCGTCGATCAGCAGCGCGCCCG
>CAYQMQ010000458.1:0-1872 GCA_964418395.1 uncultured Actinomycetota bacterium | reverse complement strand
CCTGGCATGAGCAACTCAAGCAGCGAAGCGGTAGTTGCCTGAGATGAGCCCCAAACCCGCTGACGCGATCCGCCTGGCCGGAGGCCAGGGCTTCTACGGCGACACGCCGGATGCGATCGACGATCTGCTCACCGAGCAGCCCGACTACGTGTGCCTCGAGGCGCTGGCCGAGCTGACGCTGTCGATCCTGTCCAAGGACCGCGAGCGCGACGAGACGATGGGCTGGACCCGTGACCTGCCCCTGTTTTTGCTGAAGCTGATGCCGGCGGTGCTCGAGGGCGGCACCACCGTCATCACCAACGCTGGCGGCATCAACCCCACCGCGGCGGCTCGCATGGTGACCACGGCCGCCAAGGAGTACGGCCTCAGCGGGTTCTCGATCGCCACGGTCACCGGCGACGACCTCCACGCCCAGCCCGGCCTGTTGCCCGCGGATTTCCCGGACGCCGAGCGGCTGCGGTTCGCGAACGCCTACCTCGGCGCCCGCCCGATCGTGGAAGCTCTCGAGGGAGGCGCCGACGTGGTGATCACCGGGCGGGTGGCGGATGCGGCGTTGTTCCTGGCCCCGTTGGTGCACCGCCACGGGTGGGGCTGGACCGAATGGGACCGCCTCGCTGCCGGCAGCGTGGTGGGCCATCTCCTGGAGTGCTCCGGGCAGGTCACCGGCGGCAACCACGGGGGGAGGTGGTGGGAGGTGCCCGAGCCGTGGCGGTTCGGCTTCCCGCTTGCCGACGTGAGCCCTGATGGCACTGCGGAGATCTTCAAGCCGGCCGTCGCCGGTGGCCGCGTGGACTTCGACACGGTGCGCCAACAGCTGGTGTACGAGGTGGGGGATCCGTCGGCGTATCTCACGCCCGACGTGACGGTGGACATGACGGCGGTCACGCTCGAGGAGACCGGCGAGGACGTGGTGCGCGTGGCGGGCGCGTCGGGCGCGCCGGCCCCCGCGACGTACAAAGTGGTCGGCGCCGAGCCCCACGGCTTCGCCGCCGAGCTCTCGATCGCCTTCGGCTGGCCGCACGCCCCGGCCAAGGCTCGGGCGGCCGCGGATCTGGCGCGCAAGCGGATCGCCGAAGCCGGCATCGCCCTCGAGGGCTGGCATGTGGAGCTGTTCGGGGTCAACGCGCTGCACGGCCCCGCGGTCCCGCCCGACGCCGAGCAGCAGCCGCCGGGCGGGCCCAGCGAGGTGGTGTTGCGGCTGGTGTGGAAACACCCCGACCGCGACACGTGCGCCGACGTGGCCCGCCACATCGTCCCGCTGGGCCTGAGCGCGCCCCCGGCGGGCTTCACGCCGGCCAACCGGGCGCGGCCGCGGCCCAGCGAGCAGCTGGCGCTGCACGACGGCGCGGTCGAGCGCGGCGCGGTCGACGGCCGCGTTGCGGTGCGCGTGGAGGACGTGTGACGGCGCCGGGGCGCGACAGAGGCGCGAGACGGGCTGGCTGGACGGCAACCGGTGGCCGCGTCTCCGGCCAGCCTGTTCGGCGGCGGGGCAGCTGGGGTCGCACCACGCGTCGGCTCCGGAGGTGGTCGTGACGACGGTCGGGTTGTGGGAGATCGCCTTTGTCCGCTCCGGCGACAAGGGCGACACCGCCGATCTGAACCTGTTCGCCCCCGACGCCGACGTGTACCGGGCGATGGTCGATCAAGTCAGCGCCGCCCGGGTGGCGACGCTGCTCGACGGGTTCGTCACCGGCCCGGTGACGCGGTACGAGCTGGCGAACCTGTGGGTGCTGAAGTTCCTCTGCGAGGGCGCCCTGGGTGGGGGCGGCGCGGCGAGCCTGCGGGCCGACAACCTCGGCAAGAGCCTTGCCGGGGCCCTGCTGCGGCTCACCGTCGAGCTGCCCGATCCGCTCGCCGCGCGTTGGCGCGGCG
>CAYQMQ010000457.1:0-1873 GCA_964418395.1 uncultured Actinomycetota bacterium | reverse complement strand
CAGTTCCCGCCGGGCATCTCCGACGAGGAGCTGTTGCTCCGCGCCACGATGCCCGCCGAGCAGGTCGACGCCATGCGCCGCGCCGGCCCGGCCGCCTCCCGCTACAACCCGGACCTGCGTGGCGTGGGCCAGTTACTCGAGGGGCTGGCCCAGCGTCCGTCGGTGTCCCAGCTCTCGGTGGACACCGGTGACGCCCGGGTCACGGTGCGGCGCCATGAGCAGGCGGGGTCGGCATGAGCGGGCGCGCCGTGGCAACCGACACGGACGTGCCGGCCGACGTGCGACGGCGGCTGCACACCGCGGGCGGCTTCGTGTTCGACATGGACGGCACGCTGGTGCTCGGCGATCGCCGCAACCAGGGGCTTGCCCCCTTGCCCGGCGCGTTGGAGACCACCGGCTGGCTGGCCGAGCACGGCTGGCCGTTCGTGGTGCTGACCAACGGCACCACCCGTCCGCCGGAGGCCTATGCGCGCGAGCTGCAGACGTTGGGCTTCCCCGTCGCCGACGACGGCGTGCTCACCCCGGTCAGCAGCGCCAGCGTGGTGTTCGCCCGGCGTGATCACCGCCGGGTGCTGGTGTTGGGCACCGGTGGGTTGGCCGGGCCGTTGGCCGACGCCGGCTTCGAGGTCGTGGGGCACGAGGCGCCCTCGGGCGCGGACGCGGTGCTCGTCGGCTGGTGCCCCGACTTCACCATGGCCCATCTGGAGGCCGCCTGCCACGCGGTGTGGGGCGGCGCCCGGCTGTACAGCGCCTCGCAGTCGCGGTTCTTTGCCACCGCCGACGGCAAGGCGCTGGGCACCTCCCGCCCGATTACCGCGGCGATCAAGAGCGTGACCGGCTGTCGGGTGGAGATCGTGGGCAAGCCGTCGCTGCACGCGCTGGCAAGCGCCGGTCACCGTCTCGGGGTGCGTTTGCGCGACCTCGCTGTCGTCGGCGACGACCCCATGCTGGAGATCCCCATGGCCCACCGCGGCCACGCGCTGGCGATCGCGGTCGACACCGGCATCGGCGAGCGCGACGCGCGCGCCTCCCTGGCCGCGCGCGAGACGCCGCATCTGTGGCTACACCGCGTCGACGAGCTCGTCGACCTCTGCCGACCGGGGTGACCGAGGAGGCGGGTGCTCATGGACCTCAGCGAGCAGCAGGCCATCGACGTACACGTGCACGTGGAGCGGTCGCTGGGCGGCCACCCGTCGCTGCCCCCCGAGCTCGAGGCAGCCAAGACGGCCTACTTCGGGGCGGATGCCCACCAGCCGACCGTGCCCGAGATCGCCGCGTACTACCGCGAGCGCCGGATGGCGGCGGTGGTGTTCACCGTGGACGCGGAGACCGCGACGGGTCATCCACCGATCGCCAACGAGGAGATAGCCGAGGCGTGCGCCGACCACGCCGACGTGCTCATCCCGTTTGCCAGCGTCGACCCGTGGAAGGGGCAGGCGGCCGTGCGCCAGGCCCGCCGCCTGGTGTCTGAGCACGGCGTCCGCGGCTTCAAGCTCCACCCCACGTTGCAGGCGTTCCACCCCAACGACCGGATGGCCTACCCGCTGTACGAGGCGCTCGAGGACGCCGGCGTGCCGGCGCTGTTCCACACCGGCCACACCGGCATCGGCGCCGGCGCCCCGGGCGGAGCCGGCATCCGCTTGAAGTACGCCAACCCTATGAGCCTCGACGACGTGGCCACCGACTTCCCACATCTGACGATCGTGTTGGCCCACCCGTCCTTCCCGTGGCAGGACGAGGCCCTGTCGGTGGCCCTGCACAAACCGCAGGTGCACATCGACTTGTCCGGCTGGTCGCCCACGTACTTCCCGCCCCAGCTGGTGCAGTTCGCCAACTCGCTGCTCAAGCACAAGGTGCTGTTCGGCTCCGACTA
>CAYQMQ010000456.1:0-1883 GCA_964418395.1 uncultured Actinomycetota bacterium | reverse complement strand
GGCTGGCGGCCGTAGAGGAAGTTGACGGTGCCGTCGAGCGGGTCGACGACCCAGCGCAACCCGCTGGTGCCGGTCCGGTCGCCCCCCTCTTCGCCGAGGACCGCATCGTGGGGGCGGGTCTGCTGCAGGTGCTTGACCAGCAGCTCCTCGCTGGCCCGGTCGGCTTCGGAGACGTAGTCGGTCGACGACGACTTGGTGTCCACGGCGCCGGCGTCACCGAACCAGCCGCGCAGCTCGTGGCCGGCGGCCCGGGCCGCGTCCACGGCCAGCGTCAACAGCTCGTCGGGGTTGCCGGAGGTGTCGGTGCTCATGCGTCGGTCTCGACCGCCAGCCAGCTGCGGCGGTCGCAGGCGGGGCAGCGGGCAAAGAACGGTTCGGCCCGCCACGGGGCCACGAGCATCAGCGGGAGCGCCGCTTTCAGCGCCGAGCGCAGGTCCAGAGCGGAGGTGGTCCCGCACCGCGAGCAGCGCAGCGCGACACCGGTCGGATCGTCGCCGTGCCGGCCGGCCGAGAACAGCGCTTGGCGGCCCTGCCCCCGCTCGCCGCCGGCCGGGTCGGTCAGCTCGCCGGCGTCGCCGCGGTGGAGCAGGCGGTCCCGCGGCGGGCGGATGCGGTCGAACTCGTCGCTCACGATCGCGCTCCGGTCGGTTGGCCGCCCTCGGCGCGGGCGCGGTCGTCGCCCTCCACCGGCAGGTTCATCAGCTCGGCGGCCAGCACGCGGTAGGCGGCGGCGCCGGGGATGGTCGGATCGTGGGCCTGGATGGTCACGCCGCGGTTGGGGGCTTCGGCGAACCGCACGCTCTTGCGCACGGGCACGCCGAGCACGGGCAGGCCGTAGCGCTCGGTGACGTCGTCGATGACGGCTCGGGCGTGGCGGGTGCGACCGTCGAACATCGTCGCGATGAGCCCGGTGACCTCCAGGCGCCGGTTCGTCAGCCGCTGCACGTCGGCGATCGTCTCCAACAGCTGCGACACCCCCCGGTGGCTCAGCGTCTCGCACTGCAGCGGGATGATCGCCTGGTCGGCGGCCGTCAGCGCGTTGAGCGTCAACACCCCCAGCGACGGCGGGCAGTCCAGCAGGATCGCGTCGTAGGTGCCGCGCAGGTCCTCGAGGCCTGCCTGCAGGACGTACTCGCGCCCCGTTCGGGTCAGCAGGGCGACCTCCGCACCGGCGAGATCGATCGACGACGGCGCCAGATCGGTCTCACGGTGCTGACAGATCGTGGCGACCAGCTCGGCTTCGCCGCTGACGACGTGATGCATCGTCGGCTCGAGGGCGTCGGGGTCGTAGCCGAGGCTGAAGGTGGCGCAGGCCTGCGGGTCCAGGTCGACGACGAGCACCGCCAGGTCCCGGGCGGCCATGGCGGCCGCCAGCGACAGCGTGGTGGTGGTCTTGGCGACGCCGCCCTTTTGGTTGGCGACGGCGAAGACCGTGGCGGAGGCGGGAGGCATCGACGTCCAAGCGACAGCCGGTACAGGAACCGAACCCGAAGCCGGCGAGGTCCCGCCCTCCGCGGCGAGCCTTTCCTGGAGCAGCTCGTCCACTCCGACGCATCGGGCCCCACGCTGCGTAGCGCAGCGCGCCGCATGGGCCTCGGGGGCCGAGGGGCGTCAGTCGGGCCTCCGCCACCGGTTGCCCGCGAAGGGCAAGGGGTGGCGAGTCGACCCTTTCTTTCGTATAAGAGACCTCCGGAGGATCGTACGGAGGGCGGGGCCTCGCCGGCCCCGAGACACCTTAGCGGACCGCGGGCCCGCTGTCCGGCCTACTCCTCTTCTTCGAGAAGGCCGAGCCGCAGCGCCGCGGCGACCGCCGCGGTGCGGTTGCGGGTCCCGAGCCGGTCGAAGACCTCCTGGCAGTGGGCTTTCACCGTCCGCTCGGTGAC
>CAYQMQ010000455.1:0-1898 GCA_964418395.1 uncultured Actinomycetota bacterium | reverse complement strand
GTTCCTGGCCGCCTACCTCACCGGCGACGGCGAGCTCGACCGCTACACCGCCCCCGACATCGACCTCGACCCGGTCGAGCCCGCCCCGTTCGCCGAGGTCGAGCTGACCCGGGTCGGCGCCGAGCCGCGCACCACCGGCGCGACGCTGCTGCGCGCCGAGGTCACCGCCACCGACGCCAACGGCCTCACCCAGGTCCTCGAGTACTCCATGGACGTCATCGAGCGCGACGGCCGCTTCGAGATCGCCGCGCTGCACCCGGCGCCGCCGCTGCCGCAGCCGCCCGCTTCCTGACCCGACGAGGAGACCTGCGATGTTCGAGTGGGCCCTGGACATGATCAGCGACCTGACCACGCTGGTGCGCGCGGCCATCGTGTTGTTGGCGATCGTCATGGTCGTGATGGTCTACGCCCGCACCCGCGGCCAGCTGGTGGCCACCGCCGTGGCGGCGCTCATGGCCGGCGCGGTCATCTGGGCGGTCAACAACATCGACTGGTTCGAGCGCAAGGTCGGCGAGGAGACCATCGCCCTCGCCGCACACGACGCCGAGTCGCCGCCGGCCACGCCTCCCGAGACGGGCTGAGGGGAGGCGATCGTCGTGGAGCCGGCCGAGACGGTGGCGTGTCGCAGCTACACCTACGCGCGCCGCTACCCGCTGGTGATCGGCAAAATCGGCGGCTGGTACCCGTGGTGGGGCCCCGCGTCCATCCCGCAGTACGCCGTCGGCGTGGCCACACTGTTGGTGGTGGTGCAGACCCGCGGGCTGTGGGCGCAGTTCTCCGGGCCCGTCAACCTGCTCGTCGCCGTCGCCCTCCCGTTGCTGTTGGCCTGGTCGGTGCGGCGTCTGCGCATCGAGCGTCGCCCGCCGCTGCGGTCGCTGGCCGGCCTCGCCTCCTGTTGGCTGGCACCCCGCCACGGCACCGTGCACGGCCGGCCACACCACCCGCCGCGCCCCGCTCGGATCCACGGCGTCGCCCCGTACGTGCGCGAGCTGCCCCCGGCGGCCCCAGCGGGGAAATGAGCCGGCGATGCGGCTGCCGGCACGCGCGATCACCGGCCACCTCGTGTGGTCCCGCGACGGGGCGGTGTGGGCCGTCTACGCCGTCGCCGCCGAGTCCTACCCCTATCTGCCCCACGACGACAAGCTCCGCGTCCACGACCGAGTGCGCAGCGCCCTGACGGTCCTGCCGCCCGAGAGCCTGCTGCTGTCGGTGTGCCGCCGCGTCGACCCCGGCGAGACCGTCGAGGCGACCGTCGCCGGCGTCGACCTCGACGCCTGCCCCACCTGGCGCGACGAAGCCGCCGACACCCTCGACGCGCTCGCCGACGTCGAGCTCGTCGAACGGCGCCACTACCTCGCCATCCGGCTGCCCACCGCCGGGCTGCGCACCAGCCTCACCTCACTGGCCGCCGCTCGCGCCGCGGTCGCCGAGCGCTTCGGGCTGGCGAGCCTGCCGCCTCGCGCAGCCGACGTCGTCGCGCGCCGCCGCCAAGCCGACCTGGTCGAAGCCCGCCTGCGCGGCCTGCTCGAGCTTCGCCCCGTCCCCGCCGGCGAGCTGCGCTGGCTGTATGCCCGCGCGCTGTGCCGCGGGCTGGCCGAGCCCGACCTCGACGACTCCTGGGACGCGCCCGACCGCACCGTCGGCGACGGCCCACAGGCGCGCGTCGCCGGACCGGCGATGGCCGCGCTCGAAGAGGCAGTAGTGTGCGAGGGCGGCCAGCCCGACGACCGCGACCGGCCGGCCCACCGCCGCTACCTGCGCATCGACACCGCCGCCGGCGCCGCCTACCAGGCCTTCTTGGCGGTGGCCGACATGCCCCGCGACTGGCGCTTCCCCGGCGGGTCGGGGGAGTGGTTTCGCCAGTTCGACCGCGTGGCCTTCCCCGTCGACTGGTGCGC
>CAYQMQ010000454.1:0-1915 GCA_964418395.1 uncultured Actinomycetota bacterium | reverse complement strand
ATGGCCGTGCCGAGCGCGTCGTATGCGATCACGCTGCGCGTGGTGCTGGACGCCGACCCGCTGGGCATCGGGCGGGTGACCACCGCGGTGGGCGAGGCCGGCGGCGGGGTCACCGCCGTCGACATCGTCGAGTCGCACGGGGACCGGCTGACGGTCGACGTGACCGCGCACGCCGTCGACGGCGACCACGCCGAGGCGGTCCGCGCGGCGGTGGACGCCGTCGAGGGCGCGCGGGTGCACAAGTTCAGCGACCGCACGTTCCTGCTGCACCTGGGCGGCAAGCTCGAGGTGCGCTCCAAGGTGCCGCTCAAGACCCGCGACGACCTGTCGATGGCCTACACCCCCGGCGTGGCGCGGGTGTGCCGGGCGATCGCCGACGACCCCGAGGACGTGCGGCGGCTGACGATCAAGCGCAACACCGTGGCGGTGGTCACCGACGGTTCGGCGGTGCTGGGGCTGGGAAACATCGGCCCGGCCGCGGCGCTGCCGGTCATGGAGGGCAAGGCGGCGCTGTTCAAGGAGTTCTCCGGGGTCGACGCGTTTCCCATCTGCCTCGACACCCAGGACGCCGACGAGCTCGTGGCCGCCTGCCGGTGGCTGGCGCCGGTGTTCGGCGGCATCAACCTGGAAGACATCAGCGCGCCACGCTGTTTCGAGATCGAGGACCGCCTCGAGGCCGAGCTGGACATCCCGGTGTTCCACGACGACCAGCACGGCACCGCGATCGTGGTGCTGGCCGCGCTGGAGAACGCCGCCCGGCTGGCGGGCAAGGCGATGGGCGACCTGCACGTGGTGATCGCCGGAGCGGGGGCGGCCGGCGTGGCGGTGACCAAGATCCTGCAGGCCGAGGGCGTCGAGGAGATCGTCGTCTGCGACCGCAAGGGCGCGCTGCACCCGGGCCGCAGCGGCCTGGATGTGTCCAAGCAGTGGCTGGCCGACCACACCAACCGCGCCGGCGTCGACACCGACCTGCCGGGGGCGCTGACCGGCGCGGACGTGTTCATCGGCCTGGCCGGGCCGAACCTGCTGGCCGCCGACGACCTGGCCGTCATGGCCCCCGACCCGATCGTGTTCGCCCTGGCCAACCCCGACCCCGAGGTCGACCCGGCCGGCGCGCGCCGCCACGCCGCCGTGGTGGCCACCGGCCGCAGCGACGAGCCCAACCAGATCAACAACGTGCTCGCCTTCCCCGGCATCTTCCGCGGGGTGCTCGACGCCCACGCCCGCCGGATCACCGAGCCCATGAAGGTCGCCGCCGCCCGGGCGATCGCCTCGGTGGTCGGCGACGACGAGCTCAACCCCGCCTACGTCATCCCCAGCGTGTTCAACCCGGATGTGGCCCCCGCCGTCAGCGAGGCGGTGCGCACCACCGCCGAGACCCCCCACTGAGCCCGCGAGGTCGGCCATGCGCGTGACCATCACCAAGATCGTCGAGGAAGACGACCACCGCGTCCTGCTGCGCGGCCACGACGTCGGCGGCACCCCGCTGACCTTCCCGCTGGTCTACGGCGCGTTCGCCGAGCAGACCCGCGCGATCGTGGAGCAGGTCCGGGCCGGCGAGCAGCCGACCGTGGAGCTGCCGTTCGACGACGTCGAAGAGGACTGACCCGCCACGGACACGCCCGCCCGGCCCCGGTGCGCGCCCGCCGCCGGCACGGCGTGGCGACGGTGCTCAGCCGGCGGGGGCGCAGGCGTCCGGTGGCAGCGCGCAGACTTGACCGAGGCGGGCGCAGGCGCCGGGGTCGAGCCGGTAGAAGGTCCACGTACCGTGTCGCTCGGCGTGCACCAGCCCGGCGGTCACCAGCCGCTTCATGTGGTGGCTGACCGTCGGCTGGCTCAACCCCGTGGGCTGCTCGAGGTCGCAGGCGCACACCGGCTTGCCGGCGGTGGCCAACACGTTGACGATCCGCACGCG
>CAYQMQ010000453.1:0-1917 GCA_964418395.1 uncultured Actinomycetota bacterium | reverse complement strand
CCACCTGGTCGACGGTGCCCATGTCGATGCCGAGCTCCAGCGAGCTGGTGGCCACGACACACGGCAGCGCGCCGGTCTTCAGGGCCTCTTCGATGGCCAGGCGCTCGTCGCGGGCCACCGAGCCGTGGTGGGCGCGGGCCACGACCGCCGGCTCGTCAGGCGGGCCACCCGGCGCGTCGCCGTCCGAGACGGGCTCTGCGCCGCCGGTGGCGAGCTCGGCGCCCTCCCCGGCCTCACCCGTCTCGGCCAGCTCGTTGAGGCGGGCACACAGGCGCTCGGCCAACCGCCGCGAGTTGGCGAACACGATGCTGGAGCGGTTCGCCCGCACGATCTCAAGGATGCGCGGGTGCACCGCCGGCCAGATGGAGCGGCGCGCCTGCTCCTGGGGCGCCGCCGCCGACTCGGGGGACTCGTCGGCCGGTGTGGGCTCGCTCATGTCGGCCACGGGCACGACGACGTCGACGTCCACGGCGCGGTCCGGATCGACGTGAACGGTCTCGACGGGGCGAGGCTGCCACTCGCCGTGGGCGTCGATCATCCCGCCGGCGAGGAAGCGGGCGACGTCATCGAGGGGGCGCACCGTGGCGGACAGCCCCACCCGCTGGGGCGGCGGACCGCCGGCCGTGGCGATCAGCGCCTCGAGCCGTTCCAGCGACAGCGCCAGGTGCGCGCCGCGCTTGCCGCCGGCCACCGCGTGCACCTCGTCCACGATGACGGTGTCGACGCCGGCCAGCGTCTCCCGGGCCTTGGCGGTCAACAGCAGGTACAGCGACTCGGGGGTGGTGATCAGCACCTCGGGCGGGTGGCGGGCCATGCGGGCCCGCTCCGCCGAGGGGGTGTCGCCCGAGCGGATGCCCACCTCGACCTCGGCGGTGGGCTCGCCGCGCCGGGCGGCGGCCTGGCGGATGCCCACGAGCGGGGCGCGCAGGTTGCGGTCGACGTCGTAGGCGAGCGCCTTCAGCGGGGAGACGTACAGCACCCGCGTGCGCCGGGTCCGATCCGCGGCCTCCGGGGACGAGGGGGCGAGCAGCCGGTCGATGGCCACCAGGAACGCCGCCAGGGTCTTGCCGCTGCCGGTCGGGGCGGACACGAGGGCGGTGCGCCCTGCCGCGACGTGGGGCCAGGTCGCCCGTTGAGCAGGCGTCGGCGCGCCGAACGAGGCCGCGAACCACTCGCGGGTGGCCGGCGAGGCCCATTCGAGCGGGTCGGCGTCACGGTCGTGGCCTGGTGACACGCCAGCAGCGTATCGTCAGCGGGTGACAACCCGGGCCCACACGCGGTCCGGTCAGTGGGGGTGGTGGGCAGCGAGCTCCACGCCGAGATCGAGCAGCTGAGTGGACAGATCGGCCAGGTGCAACGCGGCGTCGTCAGCGCCGCCTTGCCCGGCCTCACCGGCAAGCCGGGCGAGCCGGTCGGCGAGCTCTTGAACCTGGCTGGCGGCTTCACCGCGGTAGTAGCTGTCGAGATCGATGCTCATGGTCCCTCCGCGCCTTGGTCCCCGTGGTGTTCCCGCTCAGCGCCCTGGCCAACCGTGCCCCTCGTGGCCAAGCGCGGATCCCCGGCCGGGTCGCTAGGGTGTTTCCCACCGCCGTCGCCGATCTGAAGCGACTCCCATGCCCGTCCCCTTGAGCGAACAGACCGTGTACCTGCGCATACCGGCGGATGCCGGATATCTGTCGCTGCTGCGGACCCTGGTGGGGGGCTGCGCCGGCCGCGAGGACTTCACCCTCGACCAGATCGACGACCTGCGCATGGCGGTGGACGAGGCGGCCGCACAGCTGCTGCGCCAAGCGACCGGGACCTCGATGGAGCTCGCCGTCACCCCGGGCGAGGATGCGCTCGAGGTCCGCGTGTCGGCCACGACCGCCCCTGCCACGGTGATCGACCGCGGCTCGTTCTCCTGGACGATCCTGCAGG
>CAYQMQ010000452.1:0-1919 GCA_964418395.1 uncultured Actinomycetota bacterium | reverse complement strand
ACTGAGCTACGGCCCCGAGCGTCGAGCCAGCCTAGCGGTTGCTTGCTCCCTGCCCAACCCCGCCCCACCAGACGGAACGTCCATCACCGCCAGGATGCGATGATGCGTCCGTTACGCGAAAAGATGGCTCGAACGGGCTATTGATACCTCACCCGGTTGAGGCGATTGTCACCTCGGTGACCGGCTGGGAGATGCCGACCGCGCCCCCCGATGCGGTCTCGGTTCCCGCGCTCTCCGGCCACCAGAGGGGACTGTCCAGTGACGATGAGCACCACCTGGGGCGCAGAGATGCGCCTCGCCGGCTCCTCGGACGAGCCGCAGGCGCTGCGGATCGTGCAGTCCGCGCTGCGATCGCTGCTGCGCAGCGACAGCGAAGAGGCTGCTGTGAGGCTGCTGGCCGAGGCGGTCCGCGGCCTCGGCGGTGAGATCGTCGCCGCCAGCGACGCCGGGGAGGGCGACCCCGCGGTCCTGCCGGTCGACCTCGCCTTCGGGGTGTCCGAGCCGCAGCTGCCCTCGGCCGCCCCGGGCAGCCCCGCCCGCGCGCGCCTCGAGCGCCACCTGCCAGAGCTGATCGAGGACGTGCGCCTCGTCGTGGAGCGCCTGCGCAGCCAAGAACGCCTCACTGAGGCCGCCACCACGGATGCGTTGACGGGACTGCTGAACCGGCGAGCACTCGGCCGGGTGCTCGGGCGCCTGCGACCGGGCAGCGCGGTGGCGCTGCTCGACATCGACCACTTCAAGGGCCTCAACGACGAGCACGGCCACGCGGTCGGCGACCAGGCGCTGGCAGCGTTCGGCGAGCTGTTGCGCGAGCGCCTGCGGCTGACCGAGCACTCGGCGCGGTTCGGCGGCGAGGAGTTCGCCTTGGTGTTCCCCGACAAGAGCGCTGGCGAGGCCGTTCGGGTCCTCGAGCGGCTGCGGGAGGAGTGGGGGCGCACGCGGCCGTGGCCGGTCTCGTTCTCCGCGGGGGTGGCCGAGCTCGCCGCCCACGAGGCGACCCCCG
Source organism: uncultured Actinomycetota bacterium (assembly GCA_964418395.1). Taxonomy (GTDB): domain Bacteria; phylum Actinomycetota; class Nitriliruptoria; order Euzebyales; family Egibacteraceae; genus QS-5-72-10. Next base: position 916 of record CAYQMQ010000452.1, on the reverse strand, counting down.
ATGTGCTACACCGTGCCGACCGCGCCCTCTACCGAGCCAAGGAGGGGGGCCGCGACCGAGTCGAGCTCGCCGAGGAGGAAAGCGTCCATGTCGGCACCCCGGCCGTACGTGGCCGCCAGCAGGACCGCCGTTCGGTCTGAGGGCATGAGCTCGGTCGCTGAGCGGGCGAAGACAGCCGGGGGCCGGTCCGGGTGGGGGCGCCGGGCGGCGAGGCCGCCCACCGTCGAGGTCGTCGCCTGGTGAGCGCAGGCACGCCGGCAGAGGCGCTGCCGGACTACCTCGACCGTCTCGCCGCCGGCGATCTGCGGGGTGCCGTGCAGGTGTGCACCCGGCTGGTGGACGCCGGCCATCCCGTCGACGCGGTCGTTGCCGACGTGTTGGCCCCCGCCCAGGCCGAGGTCGGCGCCCGCTGGGAGCGCGCGACAATCACCGTGGCCGAGGAGCACACCGCCACCGCCATCACCGACGCGGCGCTGGCCGCTCTGGCTCACGATCTCGCCGAGCCGACCGGCGCCACGCCGCTGCTGATGGTCTGCGTGGAAGGAGAGTGGCACAGCCTGCCGGCGCGCATGACCGCCACCCGGCTGGAGGCCCGCGGGTGGCCGGTGCGGTTCCTCGGCGCGTCCGCGCCCGCCGAGGACATCGCCGCCTACGCCGCCGCGCTCCAGCCGCTGGCCGCGGTGATCAGCGCCACGCTGGCCTCGTTCCTGCCGGGCGGCGCCCGCACCATCGCCGCCGTCCACCGCGCGAGCGCGCCAGCGCTCGCCGGCGGCGCGGCCTTCGGCACGGACGCCACGCGCGCCGACGCGGTCGGTGCCGACGCCTGGGCAGCCGACGTCGATCACGCCGATCGTGTGCTGGCCGAGTGGCACCAGGCCGGCCCGCCGTCGCCGCGGTCCGCCGAGCACGTGCCGCC
>CAYQMQ010000451.1:0-1919 GCA_964418395.1 uncultured Actinomycetota bacterium | reverse complement strand
CGATCGTGTTGACCGTGGACCTTCCGGTGCTGGGTCGGCGCCGCCGCGACGAGCGTCACGAGAGCTCGCCGATGGACGCGTTGACGCTGCCGAACTTCGCCCACGGCGGTTCCGGCGGCGACTGGTTGGCCCATCTGGCGGCCGGCGAGCTCGACCCGACGGTCGATTTCGTGGACCTCGCCGACCTCGTCGAACAAGCCCGGGCCGTCGAGCTGCCGTTGCTGGTCAAGGGCGTCTTGCGCGGCGATGACGCCGCGGCCTGCGTCGACGCCGGCGCCGCTGGGATCGTCGTCAGCAACCACGGCGGTCGCCAGCTCGACGACGCCGTCGCCGGCGCCGAGGCGCTGCCGGATGTGGTCGAGTCGGTCGGCTCGCGCGTGCCGGTGCTGGTCGACGGCGGCCTGCGGGCCGGCTCGGACGTGGTCAAGGCGCTGTCGCTGGGGGCGTCAGCGGTGCTGATCGGCCGGCCCGTGATCTGGGCGCTGGCCATCGGCGGGGGCGACGGCGTGGCCCGGCTGCTCAGCGAGCTCACCGGCGACACCGCCCGGGCGATGGCGCTGTGCGGCGCCCGCTCGGTGGACGAGCTGGATCCCAGCATGGTCGTGCGGGCGTGACGTCGGCCCGCGTTCACCCCGCGTGCGTGGGGGGAAGGCCGAGCGAGACGATGGGGGCCGAACATGGGCGACCCCCAGGGCCGCAGCCCCTCCGTCTGCGACACCTGGGGGCCGATCGGCCAGAACTGGGTGGCGGGCGACACACAGCACGGCCACGTGATCAAACCTGTGGGTACGGCAACCGCGAAGGCGGCTCAGCGCGACATCACAACAGCCTGCTCGCCTCTGCGGGAGGCTTTGACGCGTCGCAGGGAGTCGGCTGCCTTCCGATTTTTAACCGACCGTCCGCCGCAAGGTCTGGAGCAGACTCTAAAAATATAGCCCGCGTCTGCGGGTTGGTCAACCGCGGGGGGGCCCGTCGAACCGCAACTCACGGTTGACGACGTCGGTGGCGATCTCGGCCAGAGGGCGGTCGAGGTGGTCGGCGTGCTCGCGCAGGCGGCGCCCGGCCTCGCCGATCGGGACGGCGAGCTGGGCGGCGACCATGCCGGTGGCCTGCTCGATCCGGGACCGGTCGCCGGACAGGTCGCTGATCTGGGACGGCAGCGCGCCGGGGATCGCCTCGGCCTGCATGGTCAGCACCTCGCGGGTGACCATCGCGGCGAACAGGCGCGCGTCGGCGACCTGCTCGGTGGTCAGGGGGCCCGGCCGCACGCGGTACAGGTTGAGGGCACCGACGCTGGCTTCGTCCAGCTGCAGCGGGAAGCTGAACAGCGCTGCCATGCCGGCCTCGAGCGCCGCCTCGGCCAGCCGCGGCCAGGTCTGACGGCCCTGCCCGGCCAGGTCCGGCTCGAGCACCGGGCGCCCGAGCCGGTACGAGTCGATGCAGGGGCCTTCGCCGGCGGCGTTCTGCAGATCCTCGAGCTGTTGGATCCGCTCGTCGGTGGCATACAGGGTGCCCTGGTGGGTGCGCTCGGCCATCAGCATCACCCCCACGCCGGTGACCGGCAGCATCTCGGTCGCGGTGCGGCACGTGGCCTGCAGCCGCCCGAACGGGGTGGGGTCACCGTCGTGGCTGGCGATGGCCTGGTACAGCCGGATCATCCGGTCGTCACTCATGGCAAGCTCTCAATGCGGCGGGCTCCGGCCGGGGTCCGCGAAGGGACCAGCCGGAGGGGCGGGCGGCCGCCCTCAGGGCGGCAGCGCGGGGATGGCGAATCGTCACGGGGTTGAGGGGCCGGACGGGGTGCCGTGGCGCAGAACCCCTCGGTGTGCGACAGCGGCGTCAGCCCGTCTGCCGGGCGGCCAGCACGGTGTCGGTGTCGAGGTCGCCGTGGGCGATGGCGGTGGCCGTGTCGCGCATGC
>CAYQMQ010000450.1:0-1920 GCA_964418395.1 uncultured Actinomycetota bacterium | reverse complement strand
GACGTCGTGGTGTTCGGGTTGCCGCGCTCCTTTCACTACGGGCCCGGCATGGGCACGAACCCGATCCTGATGCTGCAGGCCATCTCAGCGACGGTGGCCCGCTGCGCCGGCGCGTTCCGCAAGGGGGGCGTGGCGATCGTGGCGTCGCAGTGCGACGGCTGGTTCAACGAGGAGTGGTTCCCCTCGTATCCCGAGACGTTCGAGCTGTTGCGTTCGCTGGACGCGGTCGGCGACCTGGCCGCCCACGAGGCGTCGTTCGCCGAGCATCCGCCGTGGGTGCGGGCCTATCGCCACGAGCACGCCTACCACCCCTTCCACGCGTTCTCGATGTGCTACATGGGCGACATCGCCCGGCAGTGGGCCTCCAGCATCATCGTGGCCGGCCCCGAGCGCCCCGAGTTCGCCGAGGCCATGGGGCTCGAGGCTGCGCCGAGCGTGGAAGCGGGCCTCGAGCGCGCTCGCCGTCAGCTCGGGTTGCAGCCACACGTGCTGGCACTGCCCGGCTTCCTCGACGGCGCCCCGGTGCACCTGCGCGCCAACCGCGACGGGTGACGGAGCCCTGATGCGCATCGGCGTCGTCGGACTCGGCCAGATGGGCGGGCGCGCCGCCTCGGCCTTTGTCCACGCCGGATACGAGGTGATCGTCTACGACCTGGCCGCTGCCAGCGTGGAGCGCGCTGTGGCCGATGGGGCTTCTGCGGCGCGGAGCGCCGCGCAGGTCGCGGCCGCGAGCGAGGCGGTGCTGCTGTCGCTGCCGGGGCCCACCCAGGTTCGTGAGACCGTGATCGGACCGGAGGGGGTGCTGGCCGGGATCAGCCAGGGCGCGGTGGTGGTCGACATGAGCACGATCGACCCCGACACGACCCGAGAGCTCGCCGGCCGCGCGGGGGAGGCGGGCGTGGGCTATGTGGACGCGCCCGTGCTGGGACGCCCGCAGGCCTGCGGGCGGTGGACCCTGCCGGTGGGCGGTGCGGAAGCTGCGGTCGAGGCGGTTCGCCCCGCCCTGGAGGTCATCGCGGCCACCGTGGTTCACGTGGGGGACGCCGGGGCCGGCCACCTGGTCAAGCTGCTCAACAACCTCATGTACGGGGCGATCAACGCCGTCACCGCGGAGGTCTTCGCCGCGTGCGACCGAGCCGGCGTCGACCCCGCCGTGTTCTACGACGCCGTGGCCGACAGCGGGGCCGCCACCGTCAGCAACCTCTTCCGCGAGATCGGCCCGAAGATCGTCGAGGGCGACCACGAGCCGGTGTTCACCGTCGCCTTGCTGGACAAGGACACGTCGCTGGGCATCGAGGCGCTCGAACGCGCCGGCTCGCCGGCGATCATCACGCGCACCGTGGCCATGCTCAATCAGCTCGCCCGGCTGCACGGGCTCGACGGTGCCGACACGAGCGCGCTGACCGAGGTGTATCGGGCGCTGAGCAGCGATCCGGGCGGAGACGATCGCTAGAGGTTATTTACATGCAGCATGTTACATGTAACTATTGGGGTCGAATCGCTGACAGGTTGCAACGCGCGTCAGGAGCGCGAGGGAGCACGGGTCCATGGCCGTGAACGCGCAGTCCCCATCGGTGCTACAAGGCGGAAGGTCAGGCTGGCTGGGCCGGCTGACCGCCGTGCTCGGCTCGCGGGGGGCACGTGCGCTGTACGGCGTGGTGGGCTTCGGCGTCGTGGTGGTGGTCTGGTACGGCGTCGAGCTGAGCGGTGTCATGGCCGAAGGGCTGTTGCCCACGCCCCACGAGGTGCTCGCCGAGATCTGGCGGTTGGCAGGCACGGGCGACCTGCTTGAGCACGTGTGGCTGAGCTTGCGGCGGGTCCTGATCGGCGTGCTGGTCGGTGTCGCCGCGGCCGTGCCGGTCGGCTTCCTGCTGGGGTGGTACAAGCTGCTGAGCGCCATGTTCGACCCGGTGGTCAACT
>CAYQMQ010000449.1:0-1922 GCA_964418395.1 uncultured Actinomycetota bacterium | reverse complement strand
CCAGGCGGTTGCCGTCGCGGTCGGTGATGGTGCTGCGCACGGCGAGCTCGCGGAGATCGTCCGGCAGCGGGGGCACGTCCATCCAGGTGGTGTCGACGACCTGGGCGACCGACGCCGCGACCTCCGCGGTGGGGGCCAGCGCTGCGCTGAGCAGCAGCGCCGCGCCCACCGCCAGGAGCGGGATGCCGAGCAGGCGGCCCAGGCGCGGTGAGTTCGATCGTGAGGATGATGACATCAGGTGATCAGCGCGCCTCCGCAAGGCCGCTGGGAAGCGACCCGCCCGCGTCGGTGGCGCACGGGCTCACGAACGTGCCAGCACCCGCCGACGCGCGTCCGCCACTGCCCGCACAGCCCATGGCCCGGGCATGATACCGGCGACCGGCTCCAGCGGCCGAGGGTTGAGATGCCCCCCTGTCCGGGGCGCGCCTCAGAGAGCTTCGTCCGAGCTGGGCTGCGAGCCGAACAGCTGGCCCCCCACGGCCTCGAGCCCCTCGAGGTCGTGGACCTCGGCGCGCAGCCGCGGCACCTCCACCAGCCGCCGCGGATGGGTGCCGTGGAGCGCGGCGGCCACCGCCCGTCGCTCCCGCAGCGCCAGCTCCCGGCGGTCGGCGTGCAGCCGCAACAGCGCCGCGGCGGTGCGGTCGTCGAGGTCGCCGTCGACCAACCGCTCGGCCGACTGCCGGGCCGTGTCGCTGGCGAGGTCGGCGAGGGCGCCGGTGGGGCTGGGGGTGATCCGGTTGACCACCAGCCCCGCGGTGGGCATGCCGTCCTGCTCCAGGCGGCGGAGGAAGAAGCGCGCCTCCTGCAGCGCCGGCGGCTCGGGCGCGGCGATCACCACGAACGCCGAGCCGGTGCTGCCCAACAGCTTGTACACGGCCTGGGCGCGCTCCTTGAAGCCCTCGTACATGCCCTCGAAGGACTGGAAGAACTCGCCGAGGTCTTCCAGCACGGCCGAGCCGGTGACGCGGGAGGCCGCGCGCATGAACATCCCCGAGCCCCAGCCCACGGCCCGTCCGACGGTCTTGCCGGCCCGCATCCCCGGGTTGAGCAGCATGCGCAGGAACCGCCCCTCGAGGAAGTCGGTCAGGCGCTTGGGCGCGTCGAGGAAGTCCAGCGCGTTGCGGGTGGGTGGGGTGTCCACGACGATGCAGTCGTAGTTGCCGTGCTCGTGCAGCTCGTGGAGCTTCTCCATGGCCATGTACTCCTGGGTGCCGGCCAGGGAGTTGACGAGCTGCTGGTAGAAGCGGTTCGACTTGATGTGGGCGGCGCGCTCGCGGTCGGGGGCGTGGCGGTCGACGACCTGGTCGAAGGTTCGCTTCATGTCCAGCATCATCGCGTCGAGCCCCTCGATGCCCGGCACCGAGCTGGCTTCCCCTTCGAAGGACTGCAGCCCGAGCGCCTGGGCCAGACGGCGGGCCGGGTCGATGGTCACCACGATGGTGCGCCGGCCCTGCCGGGCCGCGCCGATCGCCAGGGCGGCCGCGGTCGTGGTCTTGCCCACCCCGCCCGAGCCGGTGCACACGATGATCGACTGCTCGGCGATCACCTCGGACAGGTCGCCGTCACGCCAGCGCGCCAGAGGGTCGCGGCTCGTCACGTCACGATCTCCTCGATGATCTCCGCCAGCGCGCTGATCTCGTCGGGCCCGAAGTGCTCCGCGTAGCGTTCGGGCAGCTCGATCTGGGGCTGGGCCAGCTCCTCGGCGAGCATCCGGCGCATCTCGTCCTGCAACGTCAGCCGGGCGCGGTAGGCCCTGGCGTGGCCCACCAACGTGTCGACGGCGCCGGCGTCCACGTCGGCCCCGGCGCTCTTGGCGCGGGCGGCGAGGTGCTCGGTGTCGACACCGCCGGCCAGATGGTCGGCCACATCCGGGTCGAAGCGGTCGGGCAGCACGCGGTTGACGATCAGCGGGCCCACCGAGA
>CAYQMQ010000448.1:0-1945 GCA_964418395.1 uncultured Actinomycetota bacterium | reverse complement strand
GCGAAGCGGTAGCGGCCTCGGATCAGCCGCGGTGGCCGCCGAGCTTCGCCCGCAGGTAGTCGCGGTTCATCAGCGCGATGACGTCGATGGAGATGTCCTTGGGGCAGGCCGCTTCGCACTCGGCGTAGTTGGTGCACGAGCCGAAGAACTGCTCCATGGTGTCGACCATGTCCTCGGTGCGGGTGTCGCGTTCGGCCTGGCCCTGCGGCATCAGGTTCAGATGGGCGATCTTGGCGGCGGTGAACAGCTGGGCGGCGCCGTTGGGGCAGGCGGCCACGCACGCCCCGCAGCCGATGCAGACGGCGGCTTCGAATGCCCGGTCGGCGGTCTCCTTGGGCACCGGGATGAGGTTGGCGTCGGGCGCGGCGCCGGTGGGCACGGAGACGTAGCCGCCGGATTCGATGATCCGGTCGAACGCGGTGCGATCCACCGCGAGGTCGCGCAGCACCGGGAAGCTGGCCGCCCGCCAGGGCTCCACGGTGATCGTGTCCCCGTGGCGGTACGCCCGCATGTGCAGCTGGCACACCGCGGTGCTGTCCCACGGCCCGTGCGGCTCGCCGTCGATCATCAGCCCGCACGTGCCGCAGATGCCCTCGCGGCAGTCGGACTCGAACACCACCGGCTCCTCGCCCCGCAGGGCGAGCTGCTCGTTGAGCAGGTCGAGCATCTCCAGAAAGGAGGCGTGCTCGGACACGCCGGTGACCTCGTAGGACACGAAGCCGCCCGGCGCCTCGGGGCCGTCCTGGCGCCAGATTCGGAGGGTCAGATCCATCGGGGTGGGCCTTTGAGCTCGGATCGGCGGCTACTTGTAGCTGCGGGTGGCGACCTTCACATGGTCGAACTCGAGCGGCTCGGTCGCCAGCGACGGCTCGGTGTCGGGGCCCTGCCAGCCCCACGCCGCCACGTGGGCGAAGTTCTCGTCGTCGCGCAACGCCTCGCCCTCGGCGGTCTGGTGCTCCTCGCGGAAGTGGCCGCCGCAGGACTCCTCGCGGTACAGCGCGTCGCGGCACATCAGCTCGCCGAGCTCGAAGAAGTCCGCCACGCGCCCGGCCTGCTCCAGCGACTGGTTCAGCTGCTCGTCGGAGCCCGGCACGCACAGGTCGGTGTGGAACTCCTCGCGCAGTGCGCGGATCTCGCTGAGCGCTTTCTCCAGCCCGGCGGCGTCACGCGCCATGCCGCACTGATCCCACAGGATCCGGCCCAGCTCGCGATGGAACCAGGCGGCGGTGCGCGTGCCGCCCACCGACAGGAGATGGTCGATGCGCTCGCGGACGTCCGCTGCCGTGGTGTCGAACGCGGCGTGATCGGTGGGCAGCGGGTCCTCGCCCAGCCGCGGAGCGAGATAATCGCTGACGGTGGCCGGCAGCACGAAGTAGCCGTCGGCGAGGCCCTGCATCAGCGCGGAGGCGCCCAGGCGGTTGGCGCCGTGGTCGGAGAAGTTGGCCTCGCCGGCGGCGTACAGCCCGGGGATCGTGGTCATCAGGTTGTAGTCGACCCACAGCCCGCCCATCGTGTAGTGGGGGGCGGGGTAGATCCGCATCGGCACCTGGTAGGGGTCCTCGCCGGTGATGCTGTGATACATGTCGAACAGGTTGCCGTAGCGGTCGGCGACGCCCTCCGCGCCGAGCCGCTCGAGCGCTGTGGCGAAATCGAGGTACACGCCGTTCTTGCGCGGGCCGACGCCGTGACCGGCGTCCACCATGCGCTTGGCGGCGCGGCTGGCGATGTCGCGTGGCGCGAGGTTGCCGAACGACGGATACATCCGCTCGAGGTAGTAGTCCCGGTCGGCCGCGGGGATGTCGTTCGGGTGCCGCTCGTCGTCGGGGTCGGCGGGCACCCAGATGCGCCCGTCGTTGCGCAGCGACTCGCTCATGAGCGTCAGCTTCGACTGCAGCTCGTCGGTCTGGGGGATGCAGGTGGGATGGATCTGGGTGAAGCACGGGTT
>CAYQMQ010000447.1:0-1954 GCA_964418395.1 uncultured Actinomycetota bacterium | reverse complement strand
GGTGGCCTCGCCCGGGTCGGCGTCCGGCCGGGGCGGCGGCGGCCGCACCCCGGGCGCGGTGTGGGCGGCGCGCCGGTCTGTGCCGTCGCCGGCGGAGTCGGCCTCCACCGCCGCGCGGGCGGCGGCGACGAACTCGCCGCAGGTGGCGAACCGCTCATCGGGGGAGACGGACAAGGCGCGGGCCACCACGGCGTCGATGGCAGCCGGCAGGTCCGGGCGGTGGGCGGAGACCGGCGGGCGAGGATGGTTCACGTGGGCGTTGAGGGTCGCCAGCAGCTGCCCGCCCGAGTCGAACGGGCGCGAGCCTGTCAGGCACTCGAACAGCATGCAGCCCAGCGAGTACTGATCGGCGCGGCCGTCGATCTCGCGCCCCTCGATCTGCTCGGGGGCCACATAGAACACCGTGCCCATCACCTGGCCGGTGACGGTCAGCCCCGAGTCGGTGCCGGTGTGCTTGGTCAACCCGAAGTCGGCCAGGTAGGCGTGGAGGTGTCCGCCGGGTCCGGTCGGCTCAAGCAACACGTTGGCCGGTTTCACGTCCCGGTGGACCAGCCCCTGGGCGTGGGCGGTGTCCAGCGCGGAGGCGACCTGGGCGAACACGTCGAGGACGCGGCCCGGTGCCAGCGGGGCCTCGCGCTCGTTCAGCTGATCGAGGTCCTCCCCGTCGACGAAGCGCATCGCCAGGTACAGCTGCCCGTCGGCCTCGCCAGCGTCATAGATCGGCACGATGTTGGGATGGTCGATCTGGGCGGCCAGGCGCGACTCGCGCACGAACCGCTCCCGGAACTCGGGGGTCTCGGCGTGGACGCCGGAGATCGTCTTCAGCGCGGCCATGCGCCCCAGATGGATGTGCTCGGCCAGGTACACCACGCCCATCCCGCCGCGGCCCACGACCCGGCTGACGCGGTAGTTCGCGATCTCGGCGCCGGGTGGAAGCACCTCGCTCATGGGCATCCTCGTTGCTCAGCGCCCCCACATCTTCGCAGATCCTGTCCGCCTGGGCCCCGATGTGGCAGGCTAACGTGACCCGCCTGGGCCAGCGGCGGGGCGGGTACGGGAACACCGGCGCGTGGGGGGACCATGGGGACAGCGACGATGACTGGGCTCGCAACGCCGATGGCGGCGCTGACCTCACACGAGGTGGTCGCGTTCGTCCTGGTCGACATCGCGATCATCCTGGTGGTCGCTCGCCTGTGCGGCATCGCGGCCCGCCGCCTGGGCCAGCCCGGCGTCGCCGGGGAGATCATCGCCGGCATCCTGCTCGGCCCCACCCTGCTGGGGCCGACGCTGATGGGGTGGGACAGCGCGCCGGCGCTGTTGAACTGCGGGGCGGCGCTGGCCGGCACCGACCTCGAGCCCAGCGTCACCACGTGCCTGTTCCCGCCGCAGTCGCGGGCGGTCCTGGGCGTCCTCGGCCAGCTCGCGCTGCTGTTGTTCATGTTCATGGTGGGCCTGGAGCTCAACCCCGAGCAGCTGAAGGGCAAGGGCAAGGCCATCACGATCGTCGCCGTGGGCGTCGTCGCCGTGCCGGTCGTCGTGGCCTTCCTCCTGCAGCCCGTGCTGTTCACCGAGACGTTCGTCGGCGCGGCCGGCCCGTCGGCGCTGTCGTTCAACATCTTCGTGGCGGCCCTGATCTCCGTCACCGCCTTCCCCGTGATGGTGCGGATCCTGCAGGAGAAGGGGCTGACCACCACCGACATGGGCGCGGTCGGGGTGGCTGCCGCCGCCGTCGTGACCGTGCTGATGTTCGTGCTCGTGGCCGTCGCCAGCGCGATCGGGCGGGACGCCAGCGGCGCCGAGCTGGGCGGGCAGCTGCTGTTGATCGTGGTGTATCTCGCGGCGATGCTGTTCGTCGTGCCCCGGCTGCTCGCCCCGCTGGGACAGCGGTACGAGCAGCGGGCCCACCAGCAGGGCCTGATGGACGAGCACGGCACCTGGTCCGAGATGGACGAGT
>CAYQMQ010000446.1:0-1958 GCA_964418395.1 uncultured Actinomycetota bacterium | reverse complement strand
CCGGGTGGAAGTGGCTGCGGCCGGCGCGCTCGCGGTACTCGATCGGCAGGTAGTCGACCACGAGCCCGTTGGCCAGAAACGACAGCGTGATGGTGGTCACACACGAGAAGCCGGGCGGCAACAGCTTGAGGTAGGGGCGGGCGGCGTCGGTGCGGAAGGCGCGCAGCCCGGAGTTGAGGTCGGGGATCTTGGTGGCGCTCAGGTACTCAGCCAGGCGCTTGATGGTCCACTTGGCCGGCACGCGCAGCGCCTTCATCGTGCCCGCCTCGGAGGTGCGCGCCCCGACCACCTGGTCGGCCCGGCCCGTCTCGAGGTGGTCGATGAACTCCGGGATGCGCTCGTTGGGATAGGTCATGTCCGCGTCGGTCCACACCGTGTAGCGCCCGCGGGCCTGGTTCGTGCCCACGCGGCGGGCGGTGCCGGACCCGCGGTTGACCGGGAACCGCAGCAGGCGCACGAACGGCATGCCCTCCACCGCGGCGGCGGTGCCGTCCAGGGACCCGTCGTCGATGACCAGGACCTCGAACTCGTAGGCCGAGTCCTTCAGCGCCGTGCTGATCCGCTCCACCTCGGCGCGGATGTGGCCCTCTTCGTTGTAGGCCGGCAGCACGACGGTGACGTCGAGCTCGGCTTGGGGAGCGCGGTCGGTCACGACGGTCTTTCGGTTGGCAACGGGCAGCGGACCCGACCAAGGATGGCCACGCCCATGCAATTGTGCATCATCGAGAGGCGCAGCGGCACCGGCGGGTCCGCCGGCACCGGCGGGGCCGCCCCTAGCATGCCGGCATGAGCGTGCTGCCCTGGCGCCGCCACGAGGGCCGGGCCATCGCGACGCCGCCCACGGTCCTGGCCCTGCACGCGTGGGGGTCGTCGGCCCGGGCCGACTTCGCCGACAGCGGCTTTGCCGATGCCCTGGCCGGCCGGGGAGTGGCGACGTTGGCCTGCGACCGCCCCGGCCATGCCGACGCGGCCGAGATCCGTCTGCCCGCCGACGTCGAGCCAGCCGCGTGGACCGCGGGGCTGATCGCCGCCGACATGTCGGGGTGGATCCGTCAGCCGGTCGTGGCCGTAGGCCACCGCGACGGCGCGTTGCTCGCCGCCCATCTGGCGGCGCGGGGCGAGGTGGCGGTCGCCGCGCTGGTGCTGGTGGGCTGTGACGGGCAGCGGGCGCTGCCGTTGCCCGCCTCGGCGGCGTCGCAGTTGGCCGACCCCCAGGCGACGGTCTGGGACCCGGCGGTGTCGTCGGCGTTGGCCGATCTCCGCCGGGCCGGGCCGCACGCCCTGCCCACCCTGGCGCGGTGGCTGGAGGCCGCCGCCTGGCCGGCGACGCCGCGGCTGGGCGCGCTGCGCGTGCCCACGGTGGTCGTCGCCGACGGCGACGAGCCCGGGCAACGCCAGCGCGCGCCCGCGTGGGCCGCCTGCTTTCAGGACGGGTCGGTGGCCACGATCGGCAGCGAGGGCGGGTCGGTGTTGGCGGCCGCGTCGCTGCACGACACCGTCGCCGGGCTGGCCACCGGCGACGCCGACCCCGGCCGGGGCTCATGAGCCGGCGCGGGCGGTGGGTGGCGGTGGCGATCGTGCCGCTCGGCGCCGGTGCGCTGCTGGGGGCGCAGATCGCGGTCACGTTGGGACGCGAGTACCTCCCGGTGGAGCCGGGCTATCGCGTGGAGCGCGTCGAGGTCGGCGACGGCGGGCCGCCGCTGCGGCTGGCGGTGGTGGGCGACTCGACCGTGGCCGGGGTGGGCGCGCCGGAGGCCGCATCGTCGCTGCCGGTGCTGATCGCCCGGCGTGTGGCCGACGGGCTCGACCGGGCAGTGGTCGTCGACGGGCACGGCGTGTCGGGGGCGGTGACCCGCGACGTGGTCGAGGGCCAGCTCGGCGAGGTCGATGCCGACGTCGACGTGGTCGTGGCGGTGGTCGGGTCCAACGACGTCACCCACCTCACGTCGCCGTGGCGG
>CAYQMQ010000445.1:0-1960 GCA_964418395.1 uncultured Actinomycetota bacterium | reverse complement strand
TGGGCAACTACCGCTTCGCTACTTGAGTGGCTCATGACTGGGCGCCCACTTTCGTCTCCTGGTCGGCCAGGGGCGTGACGTCGAAGTTGCGCTCGTACAGCTCGGCGACGCGGGCGAGCTCGTCGTCGGTGAGCTCGCGCTGGGCGGGGGCGGCGGCGAACTCGTCGATCTGGGCCTGGCCGTAGATGTTGGGCAGGGTGGTGGCCACGTTCGGGTCGGCCAGCAGCCACTTGAGCGCGGCTTGGCCCAGCGTCATGTCGCCGGTGAGGAAGCCGAGCTGGCGGACCTTGGCCACGCCCTCGATCAGCCAGCTGCGCGGGCGGTGGCGACGGTGGTCGCCGGCGGGAAACACCGTGTCCTCGGACAGGTTGCCCTCGAGCATGCCCGATGAGTGCGGCACGCGGATGACGCCCTTGGCGCCGGTGGCGGCCGCACCGGCCAACAGCTCCCGGCCGGGGTCTTGCTCGAGGATGTTGTGGATCATCTGCACCGCGGCGACGTGGCGGGTGCGCATGGCGTGCAGCCCCTCGTCGCGCCAGCCGATCTTGGGTCCCAGCGCGATGCCCACCGCCCGGATCGTGCCCGCGGCCACCTGCTCATCCAGAAACGTCCACAGCTCGTCGTCGTCGAGGTGGCCGAACCGCGGGTTGTGCAGCTGGTACAGGTCGATGTGGTCGGTGTTCAACCGCCGCAGCGACGCCTCGAGGTCGGCGCGCACGCTGGCCAGGTCGGTCTTGTGGGGTCGCTCCTGGTGGCCGCGCCGGCCCTCGGTGGCCTCGAGGTCGTAGCCGAACTTGGTGGCGATGACGACCTGGTCGCGCACCTCGCCAAGGGCCTCGGCCAGCACCTCCTCGGCGTAGCCCTCCCCGTAGGCGTTGGAGGTGTCGAAGAAGGTGATGCCGGCGTCGAAGGCGGCGCGGTGCAGCCCGACGGCCTCGGCCCGCGTGTAGTCGCCCCACCAGCCGGTGGTCACCGTCCAGTTGCCGAAGCCCACCTCGCTGACGGTCAGACCCGGTGCGAGCTCGCGGTAGCGCATGATGGACAGCCCCCTTGGACGGCTCCGCGGTGCGGTCCGCCCGTCGACGAGCGGCAGATCCGCCCCGTGTCAGCCGGGGCCGGCCACGACACGGGCGGTGTTGCACGGGGATGCTATCGCTGCGCGACCACGTCATCCCAGCCGGCCTGGGACGCAGCCGCCGGCAAGGTGCCCGCCGACGACGTGCCCGCCGGCGGCGCAGCGGGCCCCGCCGGCTTCCCGTTGCGCTCGGAGCCGGCCAGCGAGCGGTTCGACCCGCTCCAGCCGGCCAGCGGGTGGTTCGACCCGGCCCAGCCGGCCACCCCGATCCGGCGGCTCATCCGCGTGGCGAACGGCTCGGCGGGCATCGGCTTGGCGAACGCGAAGCCCTGGGCGTAGCGACAGCCCAGCTTGGCCGCCGCCGCGGCCTGGGCCGCGGTCTCCACCCCCTCGGCCAGCACGGGCAGGTCGAGCCCGGCGCCGAGGCCGGCGACCGCGGCGACGATGCGGCGATCGCGCTCCCAACCCTGATCGAGGCCGGCCACGAAGCTGCCGTCGACCTTGATCAGCCGCACCGGCAGGTAGCGCAGGTGCTCCAGCGAGGAGTAGCCGGTGCCGAAGTCGTCGAGGGCCAGGCGCAGCCCCAGCTGGTCGAGCTGAGCCAACACCCCGCGGATCTCGTCGACGTCGCGCAGCAGCGCCGTCTCGGTCAGCTCGAGACCGATCCGGCCGGGGGGCACGCCGTGGCGCTGCAGGGCCCCGGCGATGTGGTCGACCAGGCCGAGCCCGCCGAGCTGGGCCGGCGAGAGGTTGAGCAACAGCGACAGGTTCTCGCCGTCGGGCAGCGTGTCCCGCCACCGGGCGAGCTGGGCGATGGCGCGTTCGATGATCCAGGCACCGATCTCGACGATCGTCCCGTTGCGCTCCGCGGCCGGCACGAACTCG
>CAYQMQ010000444.1:0-1966 GCA_964418395.1 uncultured Actinomycetota bacterium | reverse complement strand
GCGACGCCCAGCGCGCGGTGCTGGGCGCGGCCTGCCGGGCCACGGCGGCTGCCGGCGACGGGGCCGAGCTGGACGAGGCCGAGCTGGATGAGGCCGAGCTGGACCAGACGGAACGGGCGCTGCTGGCCGGCGCCCGCGCCGCGGGCGTGGCCGCCACCGGCGGGGTCGGGCAGTGGGAGCCGGTCGCCGACCTGCCCTTCGAAGCCAGCCGCGGACTGTCGGCGGTGCTGGGCCGGGTCGGCGAGGGTCACCGGCTGGTGGCCAAGGGCGCCCCCGAGAGCGTGCTGCCGTTGTGCGCCCGCCGGCGCCGGCCGGACGGTGAGCTGGCGGACCTCGACGCCGCCGGTCGGGACGCGCTCGCCGCCCACGCCGACGCGCTCGCCGCGCGGGGCTACCGGGTGCTGGCCGTCGCCGCCCGGGACGCGTCGGCGCCCACCGAGGGCCTCACGCCGCAACGCGGTGGGCGCACCCGAGGCGAGGTGGACCTCGACCGCGTCGACGACCTGGAGCTCGTCGGGTTCGTGGCGCTGGCCGACCCGGTGCGGGACACGGCCGCCGCGGCGCTGGCCGGCATCGCCCGGGCCGGCGTGTCGCCGGTGCTGGTCACCGGCGACCACCCGCACACCGCGCGGGCGGTGGCCAGCGAGCTGGGCTTGGACGGCGACGGCGGGGTGGTCACCGGCGCCGAGGTCGATTCGCTCGACGAGGCCACCCTCGACGCCCGCGTGCTGGACGTGACGGTCTTCGCCCGCGTCACCCCCGCCCAGAAAGTCCGCATCGTCGAGGCGCTGCGCCGGCGCGGGCGCGTGGTGGCCATGACCGGCGACGGCGCCAACGACGCCGCCGCGATCCGCGCCGCCGATGTGGGCGTGGCCCTCGGACGCCGGGCCACGGCGGCCGCCCGCGAGGCCGCCGACGTGGTCGTGGTCGACGACCGGGTCGAGACGCTGGTCGACGCGCTGGTGGAAGGCCGCGCCCTGTGGGGCTCGGTGCGCGAAGCGCTGTCGGTGCTGGTGGGCGGCAACCTCGGCGAGATCGGCTTCACCGTGGCCACCAGCCTGGTCAGCCGCAGCGCGCCGATGAGCGCCCGCCAGTTCCTGCTGGTCAACCTGTTCACCGACCTGGCGCCGGCCCTGGCCATCGCCGTGCGCCGGCCCCTGGACACCACGCCCGAGCGGCTGCTGCGGGAAGGCCCCGACGCGTCGCTGGGCGCGGCGCTCAACCGCGACATCGCCGTGCGCGCCACCGCGACCACCGCCGCGGCCACCGGCGCGTGGCTGCTCGCGCGTCCCTCCGGCACGGCCGCTCGGGCCAGCACGGTCGCGCTGGTCGCCCTGGTCGGCGCGCAGCTGGCCCAGACGGTGGCCGCCGGCGGCGCCCGCCAGCCGCTGGTGCTGGCCGCCGGAGCCGGGTCGGCTGCGCTGCTGGCCGCCGTGGTGCAGACCCCCGGGATCAGCGGCTTCTTCGGCTGCCGCCCCCTCGGACCGCTGGGGTGGAGCCAGGCGGTCGGTTCGGCGGCCGTGGCCACCGCCGGGGCGCAGGGGGCCCAGTGGTGGCTCGCCCGCCGTGCCGCTGCCCGGGCGGGGTGAGCCGCCCGCCGACCGCGGCCTGACCGGCGCCGGAGGTGGGCCGCACCCTCGCCACGCGCTGCGGCCGCCCCGGCGGCAGGCGTGCTCGCGGCCGTGAGCCGGCGGTCTGGCCGGGGATGCGGCAACAAACGGCCGCTGATCGCAGCCAGTTCACAACCGCACGATCCGGCTGGCGGGCGGTCGCGGCCGAATGTGGCCGAAGGGCGCCGCCAGTTTCGGGACGACGGCGAGCCGGCGGTGGCGTCTGGCCCAGCGAATGTGTATGATTATGCGCTAGACTGCATGAAAGGGTGACATGACCTCGGTGGGCGTGGTCGGCGCATCCGGCTACGGCGGCGGGGAGCTGGTGCGGCTGCTGGCCGCCCACCCGTCGCTGA
>CAYQMQ010000443.1:0-1975 GCA_964418395.1 uncultured Actinomycetota bacterium | reverse complement strand
CCGCTGGTGCTGTTCGCCGGCCGGCTGCAGCCGCTCAAGGGCCCCGACGTGGCGGTGCGGACGCTGGCCGCCCTCGCCGCGCACGACCGCGACGGCGAGCCACCCGCCCGCCTGGTCGTCGTCGGCGGTGCCAGCGGTACCGGCATGGGCGTGACCGACCGCCCGGCGCTGCAGCGGCTGGCCGCCGACCTGGGCGTCGCCGACCGCGTCACCGTGCTCGACGCCGTGGGCCACGACCAGCTCGCCGAGCTGTACCGCGCCGCGCGGGCGGTGATCGTGCCCAGCCGCACCGAGACGTTCGGGCTCGTGGCGCTGGAGGCGCAGGCGTGTGGCACGCCGGTGGTCGCCGCCGACGTGGACGGGCTGCGCCATGCCGTCGGCCCGGGCGCGGGGGCCCTGGTGGCCGACCACGACCCGCAGGCCTTCGCCGCAGCGCTGCACCCGCTGTTGCGCGACGACGCCGCCCACGCCGCCGCCCGCCGTGCCGCGCTGGTCCACGCCGCCCGCTACACGTGGCGGGAGGCGCTGGATCGCACCGTGGCCGCCTACGCCGACGCCGCCAAGGGGCTCGGCGGGCTCGGCGCCCAGGCCGAGCTCGCCCGCGCCGACTGCGGCGCCTGAGGGCGCCTGAGGGTGGCCGGCGACGCCCGCCCCGACCGGGACGCCCGCGCCCGCGCGGCGCAGGCGGTGGCCGACGCGCTGGCCGCCTCCGAGCTCGAGGCCGAGCAGGTCGACGACGGGGTGTGGTATCTGCTGCTGGCCGGCGAGCACAAGCGCACGGTGCCCACCTCCATCGCGGTCGGCGAGCGCCACGTCACGGTGCAGACGTTCTTCATGCGCGCGCCGGACGAGAACGAGGCCGAGCTGTACCGCTACCTGCTGCGGCGCCAGCTGCGCAGCTACGTGTTCCGGTTCGCCATCACCGACGACGGCGACGTGTGGCTGGTCGGCGTGGTGCCCCACGCCGCGGTGGACCCCGATGAGGTCGACCGCTTGCTCGGCCAGCTGCTGACCACCGCCGACGAGGCCTTCGCCACCGCGCTGCGGCTGGGCTTCGCCTCCTACATCGAGCGGGAGCAGGCCTGGCGCGAGGGGATCGGCGCGCCCCGCAACCCGATCACGTGAGGATGGCGCGGCGCTGGCCCGGGCCGCGCTCCACGCCGTGGCGTCCCCACCCCGTGCCGCGCTACGGCACGCGCCCCGTGCCCCGCCCCCACATGTGGTATAGGTCGGCTGGCGACGGCAAGACTGCAGACAAGAGGCCGGACGCACGGAAGAGGTGAGCGATGAGCAGCGCACTGATCGTGGTCGACATGCAGAACGGCTTCCTGCGGGAGGGCAACCTCGCCAACGAGCACAACGCCGCCGCGCTGGCGCCGGTGCTCGGCGAGATCGACGCGGCGCTCGACGCCGGCAAGCGGGTCATCTTCACCGCCGACACCCACGAGCCGGACGACAACGAGTTCACGGTGTTCCCCGAGCACTGCGTGCGGGGCACGAAAGAGGCCGAGCTCGTCGACGAGCTCAAGCCCTACCTCGACAACGACCTGGCCTACCACCTGGCCAAGCGGCGGTACTCGGCGATGTTCGAGACCGAGCTACAGGGCCAGCTCAGCCGCTACGCCATCGACGACGTGCGCATCTGTGGGGTCTGCACCGACATCTGCGTGCTGCACACCGCCGCCGACCTGCGCAACCGCGACATCCCGGTGACGGTGTCGGCCGAGGCGACCGCCACCTTCGACGCCCCCGGCCACCCCACCCAGGAGACCCACAACTGGGCGCTGTCCCACATGCGACAGATCCTGGGTGTGAAGGTGGACGGGGCGGTGCCGTGACCCCGACGGCGGCCTGCCGCGGGACCGGCCCGGCTCGGGTCCCGGCCCGCTGATGCTGCGCGCCGCGCTGGTGGCCGCCGGCCGCTCGCCGCGCCTGCGGCGGCTGGCCGAGGCCGCCCCGCCGGTGCGCGCCGTCG
>CAYQMQ010000442.1:0-1976 GCA_964418395.1 uncultured Actinomycetota bacterium | reverse complement strand
CACGTCGATGGGCGGCACGATCTCGTCGGCGCCGCCGCCGAGCACCAGCACCGGGCAGGCGGCGGTCCGCCGTCGCCGCGGCAGCACCACCTGGTACTGCGCCAGCGGCGACTCCGGCGACATCCGGGCGGCGTAGGCGCCGGCGACCTCGTCGGCCACCTCCGCCGACACCAGCATGCGCCCGTCGAACCACAGCGTCTGCCCGACCGTCGCCCGCGCCAGCTGCCACGGGCGGCGGCGGGCGAGCCGCGCGACGATGCCCAGGCCGTGGCGGTCGCCGGCGGGAGCCACGAGCACGGCCGCCGGCGCGGCGGTGTAGCGCTCCAACACCCGCTGGACGACCAGCGCCCCCATCGAGTGGCCGATGAGCACCGGCGGAGCCGGCAGCTCGATGATGGCCTGCAGCACGTCGTGGACGTAGTCGCGCAGGGTGGCCCGGCGCAGCTGCTCGGCGCCGGCTGAGGCGCCGTGGCCGCGCAGGCTCACCGCGTAGCACGGCCAGCCCTGTTCGGCGGCGGCCGGCATCCAGTGCTGGTCGAAGCACCACGCCCCGTGACTCACGCCGTGCACGAACAGCAGCGGCGGCTTGCCGACGTCGGCGTCGGCGTCGGCGTCGGCCTCACCCTCGGGCTCGGGCAGTCGGGTGCGCAGCTCGCGGCCGGCCGCGCCGGCGGGCGGCAGCGACCACGCGATCGGCTCGATGATCTTGGTGCGGTCCGGGCGCAGCGGCACGGTCACCCTCCCCGGGCGGTGGCGAGCCCCCGCCATCGCGTCGCCGGGTCACCGGGCGTGCGCCGCCGCGAGCCCTCCACGTGGTTGATCAGCCGCTCGAGACCGCGCAGGTAGTCGAAGTGGTTGATCTCGTAGTAGTGGCGGGTCGACTCCTTGTACTGCACCCCGCCGTGGTGGTGCTCGCCCAGCCCGTTGGCCCGCGCCTCGTGGAACCGCGCCAGCGCCCCGCGATCGCCGTGCAGGTGGGCGCGCAGCACTTTGGCGATCGCCACCGCCTGCCAGTGCACGATCTTGAACTGGCCCGAGTCCGGCTGGATGAGCCCGCACACGGCGAGGTTGTCCGCATCCGGGGGGAACACGTTGAGATGCAGCTCGGGTTTGTCGCCGGCCCAGTTGAGGTGGGCGTGGTCGATGAACGGAAAGCGCACCAGGTAGCCGGTGCACCACACGATCACGTCGACCGGCTCGCGCGAGCCGTCGGCGAACACCACGGCGTCGCCGTCCAGCCGGTCGATGTCGGGCTTGGGGCGGATCGCGCCGTGGCCCACGTAGTAGGGCAGCAGCGAGTTGACGATCGGGTGGGTCTCGAGGAAGCGGTGATCCGGCTGGCGCAGGCCGTGGCGCGTCAGGTCGCCGACGGTCAGCCGCAGGGTGGCCTGCGACAGGGCCTGCAGCACCCGCTTGGGCAGCCGCAGGCCGAGCATCAGGTCGTAGACCTGGTCGCTGGGGCGCCCGAACGTGTACTTCGGCGAGTACCAGTAGCCGCGGCGGGTGGAGTGCAGCGTCGCCGCGGCGTGCTGGGCGCTCTCCACGGCGAGGTCGCACCCGGTGTTGCCGGCCCCGACCACCAGCACCCGCTGGCCGGCGAGCACGCTGGGCTCGCGGTAGTCGGCGGCGTGGATGGCCGTGCCGGTGAACTCGCCGGGATAGTCGGGGATCTTGGGGTTCCAGTTGTGGCCGTTGGCGATGACCACCCCGCCGTAGCGCGCGGTGCGGCGCTCGCCGTCCGGGCCGACCGTCGTGACATCCCAGGCCGCGCCGCCGGCGACCGGCTCGATCCACTCCACCGCCGTGTGGAAGGCGATCAGCTCGCGCAGGCCGAAGTGGTCGGCGTAGCGGCGCAGATACGCGTGGATCTGGGTGTGGTGGGGGTAGTCGGGGTAGTGGTCGGGCATGGGGAAGTCGGGAAACTGCGTGAACGGCTTGGACGAGATCAGCCGCACCGACTCGTACACGCGGCTGTT
>CAYQMQ010000441.1:0-1977 GCA_964418395.1 uncultured Actinomycetota bacterium | reverse complement strand
TGACCCACCGCAGCTACGCCTTCGAGCAGGGCGTCCGCCCGCACAACGAGCGCATGGAGTTCCTCGGTGACGCCGTGCTGGGCCTGATCGTCACCGACCAGATCTTTCACCACGAGCCGGACTCCACCGAGGGGCGGCTCGCCAAGCTGCGCTCGGTCGTGGTCAGCGAGTCGAGCCTCGCAGGGGTGGCTCGCGGGCTCGGGCTCGGCGCCCACGTGCGGCTCGGCCGCGGCGAGGACGCGTCCGGGGGCCGCGACAAGGACTCGATCCTGGCCGACACGCTCGAAGCGGTCATCGGCGCGATCTACCTCGACCAGGGGCTCGCGGTGGTCGAGCGGCTGGTGCGCTCGTGGTTCGCCGAACCGATCGCCGACCTCGCCGCGCGGCCGGAGGCGGTGGACGCCAAGACGGCGCTGCAGGAGCTGCTCGCCGGCGCGGGGCGCCCGCTGCCCGTGTACGAGATCAGCGAGGCCGGCCCGGACCATGCCAAGCGGTTCGCGGCGGTGGTCCGGGTCGAGCAGGCCCCGCTGGGCCAGGGGGAGGGGCGCACCAAGAAGGAAGCCGAGCAGGGGGCCGCCGCCGAGGCGGTGCAGCGGCTGCGCGACTCGCCGGAGGGGGAGGCGGTATCCTCCGGCGGCTCCACCGCCGCGGGCGGTGAGGCTCGCGAGGGAGGGCGCAGGTGACGCAGCTGCCGGAGGTCGAGGTTGCCCGCAAGAACCTCGAACGTGAGATCGTCGGCAAGCGGCTCAAGTCCGTGGAGGTCAAGACCGCCGCGCTGGTCACCCACCACCGCAACCGTCCGGAGCTGTACCGCGCGCTCGAGGGCCGCAAGGTGGATGCGGTGGGCCGCCGCGGGACCGCGCTGCTGTTCGATCTCGACAACGACACCACGTTCGTGCTGCTCATGGGCGATCAGTCGTGGGTCACCCGGGAGACGGCCAGCGCGTCCGGCGACCGCACCACCCAGCTGGTGGCCAGGTTCACCACCGGTGGGGCGTTGCACTACCACGACGTCACCAAGACAGGGGCGATGTTCGTCGTGGTCGACGACGATCTCGGTGGGATCGCCGAGCTCTCCGCCGGTGGCGTCGATCCGCTGGCCGACACGTTCACCTGGCATTCGTTCCACGACAAGCTCGTCCAGTGGTCCCAACCGCTGCGGACGGTGCTCACCGACCCGCAGGTGCTGATCGGCCTCGGCGACACCTACGCCGACGAGGTGCTGTGGACGGCGGGGTTGTCCGGCACGCGGCCGTCGCAACGCCTCAGCGCCCAGGAGGTGCGCCGCCTGTACCGCTCGGTGCTGGAGGTGGTCTACGAGGCCGTCAAGCAGGGCGGGGCCACCGAGTCGGAGACGGCCGACGACGAGGAGGAAGAGTCCGACGCGTTCATCAACGTGTACGGGCGGACCGGGCAAGCCTGCCGCCGCTGCCGCACGCCGATCCGCCACGAGAAGATCGGCGGCGAGTTGAGCTACTTCTGCCCCGCCTGCCAGACCTGACGACGTATCCGTCCGACGGTGCGGCCGAACCCGCGGGCCAGCGACGGCGCCGGAGGCGGGCGATGGCGCTCCCAGAACCGGCCAGCCCACCGGCCGGCGGCCACCACCATCGAGTCCCACTCGGCGGCGAGTCCGGGGTCCTGCGGCCAGGGATCCCCGGCGTCGGTCCGCCGCGCGGCGCGGACGGCGTCGTAGCGGGCTCGCCGTGACGGGTCGCGCACCAGCGCATAGGCCACGTTGATCCGCTGCATGCGACGCGTGGCTGCCTCCCGCTCGGAGGGTGGGGCCACGTCGGGGTGATGGCATCGCACCAGCCGGCGGTGAGCGGCTTTGAGCTCAGCCTGTGGACACGCCGGATCGACGCCGAGGATCTCGTAGGCGTCGAGGAACTCGTTTGCCATGTCACGACACCGCGCGGCTCGGGTTCCGCTCGGCCAGCACCTGCTGCACCGCGTCGACCAGCGCCGGCACGAACC
>CAYQMQ010000440.1:0-1985 GCA_964418395.1 uncultured Actinomycetota bacterium | reverse complement strand
GCGGCGCGGTCGCCGAGCACCCGCTCGTACAACCGCACCGGGTCCCACCCCAGCAACACGCCGCCCATGTCCAACAGGACGGCATCGACCGCGCGCTCGGTGCTCGCTCCCATGGCCGCGCAGTGAAGCACGCCGACCCGCCCGGCTCCCAACTCGCCGCGCCCGCCTCCCAACTCGCCGCGCCCGAACCGGCCCCGTTCTCACCACCGCTCGCCGGCGCTGCCGCCGGCGTCTCGCCCCGAGCATGGCCGGCAGGCTCGACGAGACCCACCTCCACCCTTGCCCGTCGTCTGCCCAGCCGCTCAAGCCGGATCCGGACCATCAACGGGGAACACGACCGGCCCTTCGCCGACGCGGCCCAAGATGATCTCGCCGGTCTCGGTCGACATGTTCCCTTCGCGGTGAACCAGGTGCTTCGGCACCTCAAAGTACTCGCCCTCACCGACCTCGACGTGCTCGCGACCGCCCGGCCCAAATTCGAGGGTCACCTTGCCCCTGAGGACGTAACCGAGGGTCACGTTGTCGCCGTGGTGGTGCCAACCGGACATCGTCTGTGGCGCGGCCTCCACGTGCCCGAACCAATGCCCATCAGCTTCGAAGGCCACCCGTCGCTGCAGGCCGGGCGTGCCTTGCGCCTCTTGCAACTGGTCATCGTCGAGCTTGCGAACAGACTCCCCCATGAGCATCCTCCCTCTACGTCCCGTATCGACCTTCGCGCAGCGACCTGGGGGCGTCAAGAGAAGTCGCAGGTCTCCGACCCTTCCGCCTTGCTGCTCATCGCACGGGCCTCGAGCCGAATGCGCGCACCGGTCCCTAGCCCGCGGCCCCGGTCGACCTGATGGGAGCGGGCGCCCTCGCATACCCGCCGATCGGGGTTGCTGGCGTCGTGGCCATTGCACGCGGCGTCCGCGCTGGTCGACAGGCACGTCCCGCGTCGGTTGGTCCGCGTTGGTCAGGGTTATTCGCCGAGGCCAAAACCGTCCAGCCCGTGGCGAGACAACTCCCCGGAACGGGTAGGGACACCTTCGAGCGCGGCGACAGCTCGCACGGCGACGCTGGTCAACACGGCACGCAGTCGATCGTCGCCGGAGGCAGCTAGCACCCGAGCGTCTAACGCCGCGGGCTCAGCGGGGTCGGTGGGCCAGACGTGGTCCCAGCGACTCAGCTGGTGGTAGCGTGCGGCCAGGTCGGCTACGACCGGCTCGACGGCATCGGCAAGGGCAACGAGCTCGTCGAGTTCGGCGCGCAGCTCGGCTGGCAGTTGCGCTGCCGGGTCGGTCTCGTCGGCGGCGTCTGCGCTCATGGATTCTGCCTCGTCGGCGTCGGTGTCAGTCTGTGACCGTCCAACGCATACGATGGCGGCCGCGGGTTCGCCCGCTGGGGCAAGCTTGGCCACGCCGCATGCAAACAAGAACACGCCGTACAATCGCAGCGTGGGCTGCCGCAAACCGCCGGACAACCCCGGGTGTCCATCGTCACTCGCGGTCGCACGGTCTCGAGCCTCGACTTCCCCGCAACTCCATCAGGCAGACTCCTGTGGCCGCAGTGTCTACGTACCGTCACCGCTCTCTACGCAAAATATCGGTTCGACAAGGACGCCACGCACTCCACAAAAGGGGCCAGGTCAGCCTCACCCGCGGACTAGTGCGTCCTCGGTGATGTCGCTAGCGTGCGCCACGTCGTCGGGCACCGCGGCGTCCCACAACTACGCGCAAGGACCCCATGATGGCCAGTGAGCAATGCCTGCGACCGTGACCGAACACGTCGACGCCCACTACGCCGCGGCGCCGCGGGTCGTCCGCCTCGCCGCTCGGGACAACCGGGCGCATGCCCGCCAAGATCGCACAGATGCCGGCCGCATTGTGGGGTCGGGAAGTCAGCGCGGAAAGCTCCCGGCGTGCACTGAGCCACCCGTGCGGGCGTGCCATTCGGTCCGAGCGGCCAGTATGAGTCCGGCGACGGCAGCCACGACGATCGCCGCCGCG